>CAIUPC010000345.1 GCA_903900905.1 uncultured Acetobacteraceae bacterium | reverse complement strand
TGATGTGGACGAATCGGCAGCGCCCCAACGCCGTCATGCCGAACCACGGACTTGATTCGTGGGTCGGCATGACGGGTAATGAAGGCCCGTACGTCGTTCATTTTACGGGTTGCTCTTTGGCGGCGCCCGCCCGAGGACAGGCTCCGGCCCGCCACCCACGATTGCAATGGTGCGCGCCGCAAAGTCATGGGTGGCGGGCCTGCGCCCGCCATGACGATGGCGTGTATCCCTCGCAGTGACGATGGCGTGTATCCCCCGCCACGACGATGGCGTGTATCCAGTGTGTCAATGTCAGGACCGGTTGGTATCAGGCCCCAATGTAAAGCCTCAGACTCAGGCGCTCAGCGTCAGGCGAAGGCTTCGCCGCCCACCAGGTCCTCGCTCGGCGCATCGTCCACTTCCAGGGGGCGGGCCGGGCGGTTCTGGCGCAGCGTCGCGGCACCGTCGGCGACCGTGCGCCACACGGCATGTGACAGCGCCTTGCGGTCATGGAACCGGGCCGGATCGAGCGGGGCGTGCAGCAACACCGTCGCCCGCAGGCCACGGCATTGCGCCAGGCGCCAGAAGTGCGAGGCGATGTCCATATCGCCATACCAGGCAAACACTGGCCGGTTCGCCCGCCCCATCGGCAGCCCGTCCAGACGATCATAAACCACCGAGACCGGCTGGATCAGCGGCCGTTCCGCGCCCTGGGCGATGGAGAAGAACGACGACCGGAACGGCAGCACCCGCGAGCCATCGGAACTCGTGCCCTCCGGGAACAGGATCAGATTGTCGCCTTTGGACAGCATATCGCGCATCACGTCGCGTTCCCGCACCGTGGAGCCGCGCTGCCGCGTCACGAACACTGACCGCCCAAGCCGCGCGATCGTCCCGATGATGGGCCAGCCCGCGACATCGCCCTTGGCCACGAAGCAGCCGTCCAACACGCCGCCGACAACCGGAATGTCGATCCAGGATGAATGGTTGGACACGAAGATGACGGGCCGATCGGTGGTGCCGGAGGCGAGATCGCCGATGACCCGCACGCGCAGACCAAGGCAGCGGCTGAACAAGGCCCAGTAAATCCGGGCGAAGGCCACTTTGGCGCGGCCGGGTAAAGCCAGCAGCAAGGCCTGCACCGCGAGGCAAGGCACCGTCCACAACAGGATAAAAATACCGCGCCGGACGGCGCGCAGCGGCCGGATAAAGGATTTTCGATTGACGGGCATCGACAGATCCATCGGCCCGCCATTCTCACGCTCCTGGCGCTTGAACAGACGCGGTCTGCGGGCCAGATGGCCCACGGCTCCAGTCGATGGCTGTGCTGACGAGTCTTGCATCGCGTCTGGATACTGCCTGCACTCGCGCCGAACAATGGCGATCCGATGACGGTTATGCGAACATCCCGTTGCGCTTGCATGGCGACTATTCTGACAGGCGCCGAACGGCGGTGCGGGGGACCCGCGCGGCAACCGATGGCGCCCGCGATCGAGCGCACCATGAATGATTGACCTGACGGGCCGCGCTCCATAGCTTCCCGGCCATGTCTGAAACACTTCGCAACATCAATGCCGTCCCGAAAGCCTGGCCCTTCGAGGAAGCGGCGAAAGTCGCGCAACGCCTGGTTGCGTCCGGCAAAGGGCAGGCGCTGTTCGAAACCGGCTACGGCCCCTCCGGCCTGCCGCATATCGGCACCTTTGGGGAGGTCGCGCGTACCTCCTGGGTCCGCCGCGCCTTCACCGAATTGACCGGTATTCCCTCGCGTTTGCTGGCCTTCAGCGACGATATGGACGGGTTGCGCAAGGTTCCCGACAATGTCCCGAACAAGGACATGCTGGCCGAATACCTCGGCCGACCATTGACCCGCATTCCGGACCCTTTCGGCACCCATGACAGTTTCGGCGCGCATAACAACGCGCGGTTGCGGGCGTTCCTCGATTCTTTTGGCTTCGAGTATGAGTTCGCCTCCTCCACCGAGTACTACGCGGCCGGGCGATTCGACGCCGCCGCGCGGCGCATGCTCGAATGTCACGCCGAAGTGCTCGCCGTCATTCTCCCCACCCTCGGCCCCGATCGGCGGGCGACGTATTCCCCGTTCCTGCCCGTGCATCCCAAAACCGGGGTGGTCATGCAGGTGCCGATGGAGCAGCTCAATCCCGATGCCGGCACCGTGGTCTGGCGCGATCCGGACACCAGCGCGGCGATCGAGTCCCCGGTCACGGGGGGCCACTGCAAGATGCAGTGGAAAGCCGATTGGGCGATGCGCTGGTTCGCGCTGGGCGTTGATTACGAGATGTCGGGCAAGGACCTGATCGACAGCGTGCGCCTGTCCGGGCGCATCTGCCGTATCCTGGGCTCGCCGCCGCCGGAGGGGTTCACCTACGAGCTGTTCCTCGATGCCGATGGTCAGAAGATCAGCAAATCGAAGGGCAACGGGCTCTCAGTCGATGACTGGCTGCGCTACGCGCCGCCGGAGTCGCTGCAGCAGTTCATGTATAATCAGCCGCAGCGCGCCAAGCGGCTGTATTTCGACGTCATCCCGCGCGGGGTGGACGAATATATCGCCAATGTCGATCGACTTCGCACCCAGGACGACGACGCCCGCAAGACCAATCCGGCCTGGCACATCCATGCCGGGCGCTTGCCGAACCATGCCGGCAGCCCCATCTCGTTCGCCATGCTACTCAACCTCGCCAGCGTCGTGAACGCGCATGAGCCGGAGATCCTCTGGGGCTTCATCCGCCGCTACGCGCCCGCCGCCACGCCGGCGAGCGAGCCCCTGCTGGCCCGGCTGGTCGATCACGCCGTCGCTTACTATCAGGACTTCGTGCGCCCCGAGAAAACCTATCGCGACCCCGACCCCATCGAACGCGCCGCGATCGCCGATTTGGGGGAGACATTGGCGGGCCTGCCGGCGGCGGCGGACGCCGAAACCATTCAGAACGCGGTGTTCGAAGTCGGCAAGCGCCATCCCTTCCCGGAACTGCGGGCCTGGTTCTCTGCCTTGTACCAGGTTCTGCTGGGGCAAACGGAAGGCCCGCGCTTCGGCGGCTTCGTGGCGCTGTACGGCATTCAGGAAACCATTGCCCTGATCGCGGCCGCTTTGGCGCGGCAGTCCGAAACCACTTCATGAGGGCATGCGCGTGAAAGCCTGGCTCCGCCATATACCGGCTCTGCTGGGTGTCGCCCTGCTGCTGGGCGCGATCTATGTCGTGCAACAGGAATTCCGCCACCTGAAGCTGCATGATATCGGCGAGTCGTTGCGCGCGATCCCGGTCTCGGCGCTGGTGTTCTCGTTCGTCTGGACCTTTCTGTCCTACTTCATCCTGACCTTCTACGATCGGCTTGGGACGATCTATGCCGGGCATAAAGTCAGCTATGGCCGGGTCGCCTTCGCCTCGTTCTGTGCGTATTCGCTGTCGCATAACCTCGGCTTCGCGGCTGTTTCGGGCGCGGCGGTGCGGTACCGGCTCTATGCCCATTGGGGCCTGACGCCGCTGCAAATCGGCAAGACGGTGGCCTTCTGCAGCCTGACCTTCGCCTTGGGCGGGCTGGTGCTGGGCGGGGCAATTCTGTTGGTTGAACCGCATGCCATCCCCTATTTCGGGCAGCATCTGGCAACCATCATATTGCGCGGCATCGGGATCGGGCTTTGGCTGGTGGTGGTCGCCTATGTGACGTTGTCGCGCGCGATCGGCTCGTTTCAGATACTCGGCCATACCATCGAGCTGCCTGGCTGGCGCATGGCGCTGGTCCAGGTGGTGCTCGCGACCGTGGACGTGGCCACCACCGCGACGATCTTCTTCGCGCTGCTGCCCGCCGCGCCGGGGCTGACCTGGCTGATCTTCCTGGGCGTCTACGTGTCGTCCTACACTGCCGGCCTCGCCGCCAATGTTCCCGGTGGGATCGGGGTGTTCGACGCCGCCATGCTGTTCGGCCTCACGCCCTATATGGAGCCGCCGCAGATCGTCGGCGCCATCGTCATTTTCCGGTTGTTCTATTACATCATCCCGCTCTTTCTGGCCGGCGCGCTGTTCGCCGGCAATGAGATCGTGTTGCGTGGTGGTGGTTTCTTCAAGCACATCGCCCGCCTGTCCGCCCCGCAGGCCATTGGCCGCTGGAGCGAGCCGGACTTCGCCGTCACCACCGCGACCGGCGCCGTCGGCCTGTGCGGCGCGATGCTGCTGTTCCTGGGGCTGCTCTCACCGACCGCGGAATTCGGCTGGCTCGATTCCGAATATGCCGAACTGGCCGCGCAGGCGGGGCAATTCATCCCGTCGTTGATCGGGGCCGGGCTGGTCCTGATGTCCATCGGCCTGTCGCACCGGGTCAATCTGGCCTGGGGGTTGGCCACGCTGTTGCTGATCGCGGGTGCCGCTTTCACCGCGACGCAGGATAATCTGCTCTGGGTCTCCGCGGTGCTGATCCTGACCACCATGCTGGTGGCGCCCTTCCGTGCCAGCTTCTACCGGCATGCGAACCTGCTCAGCGGCCCGTTGGAGCCCGCCAGCGCGGTGTCGCTGTTTGTCCTGGCCGCCTGCCTGATCGCGCTCGCGACCACCCGTCCGCACATGCGCGCCATCACCAATGACGCCTGGTGGGCGATCGTGCTCTCGCCGAACGCGCCGAATTCGGTGCGCCTGTCGGTCGCCACGGCGGTGTTGCTGGCGGGCCTGGCGATCTGGCGTCTGCTGCGGCCCGGCCGCGTGCGGGCGCTGCCCTGGGATGACACCACCCGCCGCCGTCTGATCGCTATCGGCGGCGCCGATGGCTATAACGCCGCCGCCATTCCCGCCGATGGCGTTGTGCTGGGGGAGGCGCAGCGCGCCGGTATCCCCTTCCGCCGCACCGGCCCCGTCCTGCTCGGCCTCGGCGATCCCGTGGGGCAGGAGGCGGACCGCGTCTCCGCCATCTGGCGCCTGCGCGATCTCGCCCAGCAGGAAGGCCGCCACCCCGCCTTCTGGCGCACAGGCAGCCAATTATTGAAGGTATACAGCGATCTGGGTCTGACCGCGCTGCCGCTGGCCGATGATGGCTCCCTGATGCCGCATCCGGGGGAGGCAATCGATCCTGACCGCCACTACCTGGTTTGCCAGGCCGAACGGGACCTGGCGGAGCTGGCGCCGCTGCTGCCGCGGACCGTCAAACTCGGATGACCTTCGACCTCACGGCGTTGCTGGGTGCGGAGCCGCAATGCGGTTTGCGCATGGTAGCCATACGCCTGTCGCAGTATGAGGACGCGCGCAAGCGGCCAAAACCCGTATAGGTTAAAAAAGTCCATTCAAGCCGACGAATGACGTGCAGTGCGGCAAGAATGTGGCTAAGCTACGCCCGTCGGCGTATCGGACAGACTGCAAACCGGTGTCGGTGCCCCTCAACGGCATCGGACCCTATGAACAACGCGTATGGCAACGAGGACGACCTTCTCTTGAATATGAACAACCGCGGCCGCGGGCGCCCCCCTCGGCGCCGTGGCTTCGACGACGATTTTTCGTTCGACCGGGCCCCTCCGGGCGATATGCCCCGTCCCAGCGCCGCTCCGTCCTGGCCGTCATCGGCTGGTTTCGGTCCGGAGCACGATGCAAGTGTGAAGTGGTTCAACCCTGAAAAAGGGTTCGGCTTCGTCGCGCTGTCGGATGGATCGGGCGACGCCTTCCTGCATGCCAATACCCTGAACCAGGCCGGCCACAACGCCGTCAGCCCCGGGGCATCGCTGCGGGTTCGTATCGGTCAGGGCCAGAAAGGCCGTCAGGTGTCGGAGGTTCTTTCGGTTGACGAAAGCACCGCCACCCCGTCTGCCGGCCGCGGTCCCGCCATGGGCAGCCCCCGTCCCGCGGGCGGTGGCTATGGCGGCGGTATGGGCGCCCCCATGGGCGGCGGCGCGCCGCGCCGTGGCGCGCCATCCGGCCCGTCGGTTGAAATGCAGGGCACCGTGAAGTGGTACAACGCCACCAAGGGCTTCGGCTTTGTCGCACCGCTGGAAGGCGGCAAGGACGTGTTCGTCCATGCCTCCGCCCTGCAGCGCGCCAATGTCATGCAACTCGCGGAAGGCCAGACCATCTGGATGGATGTCGTGCAGGGCGCCAAAGGCCCCGAAGCGGCTTCGATCCGGGTCGACTGATCGCGCCTGATCGTATCGGCTGAAAGAACGCCCGGTTCGCCTGTTTCAGGCGGGCCGGGCGTTTTCCGTTTTGGGCCGTCACGCAGGCGTGACCCAGAACAATCCAAACTTCCGCAATTCTTGTGATCTCCCTCACTTCGCCCGCGGTCACCCGCCTCTAGGGTCCCTGTCAACAAGAGCGCACTGCTCTGGCAAAAAGGGGATCCATCATGGGTCAGAATTTGGCGGGTTTGGGTTTGACACTGGATGATATCGCCTGCCGGCGGGCGGTCGAGGCCTTGGACCTCGATCCCATCCTGAACGATCTTCGGGCGGCCGGGGTGCCATCCCACCAGCTGACCTGGCTGGCCTATAAGCAAATCGGCGGCATCAAGCGCATTCTGATCCTGCGGGATCAGCGGACAAATGCGTGCCAGGGCACCATGCTGGTGGAACAGCGGACAACCGGCAGCGAAAGCTTTCTGGCCGTCGATGCGCTGATCGGTGGCCCCGCCTTGCGGGCCGAGGCGATGCTGCAACGGATGCTCTGCTTCCTGATCCTGCGGCTGGAAACCATGGATGAGCGCCCGGCCGGTATCCTGGCGCGGTTCGGTTCATCGCGGCTCTGCAAGGTGCTGCATGCGATCGGCGAGTCCATCCCCGAAGCCCGCTTCCATCCGGCGCCCGATGATCGCGTGATTGCCTTCGAGACCGCCGCCTTCGCCCATCGTCTGGCGAAGGCGGCTGGTCTTGCATGCCGGTTCCAGGCGGCCCGGGACATTCTGCGCGATGACGCGCCGGCCGCCAGCGAAGGCCGGCCAGCTCTGGCTGTACTGGACTTGCGCCGGGCCGAGGAAGCGACAGTCGTGGAATACGCCCGTAAGCTGTTCCGTGATCGGATTCGTCGCGGCGCGCGCACGCAAGCACAGGCGCCTCGCCTGCTGCCACACCTGCAGCCCCGGGTCACCGCCGTGGCGCTACAACGCGGTTGAGACGCGGCATGGCCATTTGGTTGCAGAACGGTGGCGGTTTGGTGAACTCCGCACCATCGGGGGTTTAGCCCCTCCCGGTTCGCGTGAGGGTGGGGTAAGGCGCCCCTCACGCGATGGGTTGGGAGTTGCTTATGGTCCGTCATGCCGCCGTGTTGTTCGCTGTCATGGTGCTTGCATCCCCTGTGATGGGCGCTGATCGGCAGGTCGAACTGCTGAACAAGACCGAATTCAGCTTTATGAACCTGCATCTGGGGACGGCTGAGGCTGGTCGTTGGGGCGACGATGTACTCGGCACCGATACAGTCGATCCGGGTGAGGCCGCGACCCTCGGTCAGTCCGGCGACCCCGCGAAATGCCGGAGCGACGTGAAGGCCATCACGGCGGAGGGGCCGGTACTGGTCTGGACGGATGTCGACCTGTGCGGGAGCACCCGGCTGGCGTTGCTGTGGAACGAGAAAACCAAAAAGGGCCGGGTGCGGGCGGAGTGATACCGGCGTTCCGCCGCTGGCCGTGTCGCACCTGCCGTGGCGCAGACTTTGGCAGGGGGCGACGACCTCTCTCCCCCGTCATCCCCGGGCTTGTCCCGGGACCTATCGCGGCACCCGAGGGAACCTTGGTCCCCGGGACAAGCCCGGGGATGACGGTTTTTGCTGCCGTTTCTCACGATGTTCGCGCCCAGCGGTAAGAACCCCCGGCTCAACGTCCCAGGCCCTAACCCGGCAGCTCCAACACGTTCTTCGACAGAATATTCCGCTGAATCTCGTTCGTGCCGCTATAGATCGTCGAAGGCCGGGACTGCAGGAACAGGCCGGCGGGGTTTAACGCGCGGTTGCCCTCCATCGGTTCCAGCATCCCGCCATGTTCACCCGCGATCTCCAGCATCGTCTCGGTGATGCGCTGATACAGCTCGGTCTGGTAAACCTTCAGCATCGACACATCCGGGCCGGGGACCTCGCCCTGACGGACCTGTTCCACATAGGTCTCATACAGGTCCGTCAGATCGTCGACATCCTGCTGGTGGCGGTTCGCCGCCGCCTGAAAATCGGTCTCATCGGTCACGCCCATGCGCGCCGCCAGATCGCGCAGCCGCGCCAGGGCATAGGCGGATTGTTTCGGTGACCCGACGAAAATGCGCTCGAAACCCAGCAGCGCCTTGGCCATGCTCCAGCCCTTGTTGGGCAGCCCCACCAAAGCGGTCGCGGGCACGCGCACATCGTCGAAGAAGGTCTCGGCGAATTCCTCGTTCAGATCCAGGGTCAATAACGGCCGCACGGTGATCCCTGGCGTATCCATGGGCACCAGAAAAAACCCAATCCCTTCCTGCTTCTTGGCCTTCCGGTCGGTCCGCGCGAGGACATAGATCCAGTTGGCGTCCATCGCCATGGAGGTCCAGATTTTCTGCCCGTTGATGACGTAATCATCGCCATCCCGCTCCGCCACCGTGCGCAGCGATGCCAGGTCGGAGCCGGCGTTCGGCTCGCTATAGCCCTGGCACCAGACATGCTCGCCGGTCAGCACCTTGGGTAGAAAGAACGCTTTCTGTTCCTCCGTCCCATGCGCGATCAGCAGCGGCCCCACCATCAGCACGCCCTGGTCGATCGTGCGGGCGCAGCCATGGCGTTCGAATTCGTCGAGCATGATCAGCTGCTTGCCTGGCGACAGGCCCATGCCGCCGTGTTCCGTCGGCCAGCCCGGGCAGAGCCAGCCTTTCTCCGCCAGCAGGAAATACCAGGACTTGCATTCGTCCCAGTGCAGCCGCTTCAGCGGGTTGCGGATCTCCGGGGGATAATTGGCCTCCACCCAGTCCCGCACGACCTGCCGAAAGGCGTCGTCGGACAGGGCGTCCAGATCCTGCTGCATGGTTTAGTCCTCGTCACCCGCCGGGGCCAGATCGCGAAACCGGGCGCGGTGCAGCGCGGCCGAACCATAAGCCGGCGCCAGCACCATCATTTTCCGCAGAAACAGGCCGGGATCGGCGGCATCGGTATAGCCGATACCGCCGTGCAGCTGGATGCAGCCGCGCGTGACCACCGACGCGGCGTCGGACGCGCGGGCCTTCGCGCGGGAGACCGCCGCCTTGCGGACCGCGGCATCGCCACTGTCGTCCATCGTCTTCGCCGCCGCGTTCACCGTGGCCCGGGCCAGCGACACCTGGATTTTCAAATCCGCGGACCTGTGCTGCAACGCCTGGAAGGAGCCGATCTTGCGGCCGAATTGTTCGCGGGTTTTGAGGTAGTCCATGGTCATGCCGAACACCCGGTCCATCGCGCCCAGCAGATAGGCGCTGGTGGCCATGATGGAGGTTTCGAAGGCCTCCGTCGCATCGCCGGGGATGAACTCGGCCGCGGCATCCTCCAGCGTCAGCGTGCCCTGATTGCCACCGTCCTGGGTGGTCTGGCAGTCCAGGTGCACACCGGCTGCATGCCGATCAACGAGGGCGAAACCGCCGGGGACGGTGACGAGGAAGGTATCGGCGCCGGCTGCCATGGGGACGAAGATCTTCTTGCCGGTGATCCGGCCGTTGCCGACATGTCCACCGTCATTGAGCTCCAGGCTCAATGGCCGGGATTGCCAGGCCGGCAGCACGATGCGTTCGCCCGACAGCACGTCGGCCAGATGATCGGGCGGCAGCAGCCGCGCTGCCATCGCGCCGGCGATCAGCGGTTCGGGAATCAGCGAGGCGCCAAGTTCTTCCGTCAGGGCGCAGAATTCCTGCACGCCGAGGCCGGAGCCGCCAGCGTCTTCCGGCACCAGCAGGCCGAGCCAGCCCATTTCGCACATCTCGCGCCAGACGGATTTATCGAAGCCGGGCTCGGTGAAGCGCAAAGCGCGGATGCGCTTGAGGTCGGACGTGCGTGGTGCGATCCCGGCGGCGCTGTCGCGGATCATCCGCAGGCTTTCGGAGCGGTCCTCGGCGGTGGTCATTTGGCGTTATCTCCCTCAGTCCGGCGATGGTTGCCCCCGGGCGGCGGCAGGGTCAAGCCAGGGCAATCGGGTGAAGCCGCGGTTCTATCGCATGGGCCGATATTGCGATTGGCTCGACGGGCCGGGCGGTAAAAACCGTCATCCCCGGGCTTGTCCCGGGGACCAATCGCGGCGGGGGCGGAAACCTTGGTCCCCGGGACAAGCCCTACCGCATGCACACATCTCCCGGCTCTTGCCTCTTGCGTGCACCGGCATGCTCTGAC
>CAIUPC010000344.1 GCA_903900905.1 uncultured Acetobacteraceae bacterium | reverse complement strand
CCTGTCCGACAAGACCGGCCAATTCGGCGGCGCACCGGAAGACCGGACCGAGATCCTGTCCTGGCTGTTCTTCATCGCCTCCGGTCTCGGCCCGTTCTCCGGCCAGGCGGTGCATTTCCAACTCGCCGCGCCCGCGGGCCTGGACTATGCCGTGAACCGCTATCGCCGCGAATCAGAGCGTCATTACCAGGTGATCGAGGATCACCTCGCTGGCCGCGACTTCATGGTGGGCAACGGCTACACCATCGCCGATATGTCGCTCTGGGGCTGGATCGATCGCGCCAACCGCGTGATGCACGGCGCGGCGGATCCGCTGGGCGCCTATCCGAACATTAAGCGCTGGTTCGCAGCGATCGACGCCCGCCCGGCTGTGGCCCGGGCCCGCAAAGTCGGCACCGATCACGCGTTCAAGATGGAGCGTGACGAGCAGGCATTGCGCGCTTTGTTCCCGTCCAACTATCCGCCCGCCGCCTGACCCAACACAGCTCGGAGTACGCATCATGACCGATTATACACCCCCGAAAATCTGGACCTGGGATCAGGAAAACGGCGGCGCCTGGGCCGGGATCAACCGCCCGATCGCCGGCGCGACGCATGACAAGGAACTCCCCATCGGGCGCCACCCCTTGCAGCTCTATTCGCTCGGCACGCCCAATGGCGTGAAGGTAACGATCATGCTGGAAGAACTGCTGGCCCTCGGCCACGCCGGCGCCGAATACGACGCCTGGCTGATCAAAATCGCCAACGGCGATCAATTCGGCAGCGATTTCGTCGCGATCAACCCGAACTCCAAAATCCCCGCGCTGATGGATCGCAGCGGGCTAAAGCCGATCCGGGTGTTCGAGTCGGGTGCGATTTTGGTTTATCTGGCGGAGAAATTCGGGGCATTCCTGCCCACCGAACCCGCCGCGCGGGCCGAGTGCCTGTCGTGGCTGTTCTGGCAAATGGGCAGCGCTCCCTAGCTCGGTGGCGTCTTCGGGCATTTTTATCAATACGCACCGATCAAAATCGAATACGCCATCGACCGCTTCGCCATGGAAGTCAAACGCCAGCTCGACGTCCTCGATCGGCGTCTTTCTGATAACGAATATCTCGCCGGTGCTGACTACACAATTGCTGATATCGCTGTGTTTCCGTGGTACGGCGGCATGGTGAAAGGCTGGAGCTACGACGCGGCCGAATTCCTGCAGGTGCAGGACTACAAGAACGTGGTGCGCTGGGCCGATGCGATCCTGGCACGCAAGCCGGTGCAGCGCGGCCGCATGGTCAACCGCGTGCGCGGCGAACTGTCGGAACAGTTGCATGAACGCCACGATGCCAGCGATTTCGACACGAAAACGCAGGATAAAATCGCGGCGGCGGGTTAGTGCGGCGACTCCTGCCGGATACGCAGTCCCAGGCCTGGGGCTATTTCTGTGGCTGCGTCCTGGCGCTTGGCGCGTCGCTGTCCTTCGCGACAGCCCGCGCCGGCGTGCTGGCGGGTCTGTCGCCCGGCGATCTGATCCTGATGCGGTTCGGTGTGTCGGGCATTCTGCTGCTGCCGTTCTGGATGTGGTCCGGCCTGCCACCGCTGGCCGGTATCGGCTGGCGCAAGGCGCTGGTGCTGACCGCGCTGGCCGGCCCGGGTTTCGCTTTGATGCAGTTGGGAGGCTACGCGTTCGCCCCCTTGGCGCATGGGGCGGTGATCCACCCGGCCTCCGTCACCATTATCAGCACCGGTATCGCCGCCTGGCTGCTGAAGGAGCGGCTCAGCGGCGCGCATCTGTTCGGTGCCGCGATGGTTATCGGCGGCATCGTGCTGATCAGTTGGCAGGGGCTTCATACGGCAACCGGTGCGCGCAGTTGGGTTGGCGATCTGCTGTTCTTTACCTCGGCCATTATCTGGGCCGGGTTCACGGTTCTGGTCCGGCATTGGCGCCTGCATGCGATCCGCGCGATCGCGGTCGTGTCGTTCCTGTCGATCCTGATCGTGGTGCCGGGATATCTGGCTTGGTATGGCCTCGGCCATGTGCGGGTGCTGCCGCTTGGGCCGCTGGCGGTGCAAGCGGTGGTGCAAGGCTTTGTTCAGGGGGTGGTGGCGATTTCCGCCTATAGTCAGGCCATCCGGGTCCTGGGCGTCAGCCGCGCCGTGCTGTTTCCGGCCATGGTCCCCGCCGTTTCGGTGGTGATCGGCATCCCGATCGTGGGTGAGATACCGAATGCCATTCAGATCGGGGGGCTGTTGTTGGTGACGGCCGGTCTGATGGCCGCGATCGGGGTTTTCCGGCGGCGGCAGCTGCGCCCGGCGGCAGGCGTTTAGCCGCTGCGCGCCCGGATTTCCGACGATGACGTATCGAACCGGAACCGTTCCTCCGGAATCTCGCTGAACAGATCGACATACCGAGACGGCACCGCGATATCGCGCAGCGTCCGCACCTGGGCCGAGGCATCGATCCGCACGGCCACCAGGAAGCTCCCGCCGGCCTGGCCGATTTCCTCCAGCGCGAGATGCATCCTGATCTCGTCGTTTCCATAATATTTCGGCGCCACCAGCCGCTCCGCCGTATCTGCCCCGATGACGAAGGTCGCTTTCGGGAACAGGCGCGACTTCTCCAGGAACGTCGGCGCGCGGGTCAGCTCGACCGGCGCTTTCCAGGCGAACTGGGTCAGCCGGTGCTTCACCGTCTCTGCCGCCAGTGGCGGCTTGTCGACGTTGGTGACGGAGATCTCGAACGTTACGGGCTGCTGCTTATGGTCTTCCGCCACCCGCGCCAGTAGCGCATGTCCCGCATGGATCGGGTTGAACGAGCCCGGGAACACCACCGGCGGCGTGGGTGCGGTCAGCAGCCATTGCCCATCCGGCTGGGCGGTGACGCGCGCGACCTCCCCGGCCAACAGCTGATCGACCGCGTCCACGGTTGGGAAGGCCGTTTGTTCGAACACCTCGTCCGGGTCGAGCAGGCT
>CAIUPC010000343.1 GCA_903900905.1 uncultured Acetobacteraceae bacterium | reverse complement strand
TTTGCTGTCGCTGGCGCGGCATGAGGAAGCCAAAGCAGCGTTGGAGGCGGCGCGCCATCTCTGGCCGCAGAACGTCGCCTTGCTGCGCCAGAGTCTGATGCTGGCGGTGCAACGGCGGGAAATGGACGCGGCCTTCGCCATGTGGCGGTCCATCGCCGCCAATGCCGACTTCGACCCCCGCGTCACGCGGGAACTCGGTTGGTCGATGGTGCTGGAAGATCTGGGGGCCGAACAAGCCAGTGAGGTGCTGTTGTTCCTCGGGCGGGAGCCGGATAATGGGGCACGCGACTGGTTGCCGGTCCTGTCGGAAATGGTGCGGGCGCATGGATTGCGCACCGAACTGATCTACCTCGCGCGTGATCTGGTGCGGGATACGGCGGCGGACCAGTTTGAGCCGGCGACGCTGGATGTTTTGCGTTCGGCGATTTTGCTGGATGTTTCGGACGACGATATTCGCCATTTTTTCCGCAAGTACCTTGCCGCTGGCCGGCATGCCCTGACCGCGAAGCTGTTTTGTCAGAATTACTGGAAGGCCAAACCGCCCTATTTTGAGCGGTTCGCGCGGTTGTTTGAACAATACCTTACTGACAAAATCGAGGAAGCATCCTGGCTATCGGTCGCGAATAGTACCGAAATTCTCGCCTATCTGAATTTCGCGGCGATCTTTTCGCTGCCGATGTTCCGGCGTTTGATCACCGCGGTCCGGCGAAATGCGGACCTCACCGCGATCCCCGATGACGATGACATGACCCATGCGGCGGGGATCGTGGCCAATATCGTCCGTCTCGCGCCGGACGATGACGCGGCGATGGCGGCGGATGACCTGTCGGCGCCGCTGGCACGGCCGGCATTGGCGACGGTGCCGCAACGGCTGCGAATCGCGGTGTGCGTGTCCGGGCAAATGCGCGGCTATGAACAGGCCTTCCCGACCTGGGCGCAACTCGGCCTCGATCAACATGATACCCGGTATTTCGCCCATGTGTGGAAGGATATTGGCCATAACTGGCAGCGCATGTGGGTCTTTCTGAAACGCAACACGTTCCTTTGGGATACGTTCGTGCGCCCCAACGCCATCGATTTTCTGCGGACGCGCTACCCGATCATGATCGAGGCGGCCTTACGGGCCAGCGCGCTGGGCAGTGAAGTCAATGAGCAACGCGTATCCGCGTTCTATGACACGCCGTTCGTGCGGGTTGAGGACGACAAGCAGGGCGAGTTCGCGAGCAAGAATAATTTCTGGAAGATGCATTACAAGATCGAGCAGGCGCACCGCCTCGCCCGGGATGCGGGCCCGTTCGATTTGATGATCCGGTTCCGGCCGGACCGGGAAATCGCCGCGGTTTCCGATCTGGACTGGCGCGAGGTCTACTGGCGCTCCCGCCACGGGCGCACGCTGTTCGTCGATGAGGGCTATATTTACACCGAACGCAAGGCCTGGCTGGCGGATCAGTTCGCGGTCGGGTGTCCGGAGGTCATGGACGTTTACGCGGACGTGTTCGCCGATACCAACCGCGCCGTGCAGACGCAACGTTTGCCGTTGGATTTCACGCCGCATTTTATTGCCCATAGTAATCTGTTCTGCCTCACCTTCTATCGCGGCATTTCCGGCCGCACGCTGCCAGGGGTGAAATTCGGCCGCCTGCTCGATCCCGTTATTTTGTCGCCGCATGATGCGTTGGCGTTGATCCGTCAGGATCTGGCGGTGCGGGAGGTTGACGAACTCGATCGTCAGCTCGTCGCGGTCTGTGAGGAAGAGATCGCGATCCGCGCCAGCACGAGGTCGGCCGCCAGGCCATGATCGTTTGAGGTTGGATCAACGTACGTGTTTGATCACGCTCTAACCCCGTAACAACCCCGCCATCGGCTGAGCCCCGGTGCTCTCCGGCAGGACATCCGCCAGCGCCACATCAGACAGACCGAGATGCGCGGCAAGAACGGCACGAATGACTCGATTGAGATCGAGCGTCGGGCGAAGGTCGCGGTTTTCGAACAAGGCGTTCGGCGTCAGGCCAGGCCAGTCGGCCAGGACCCGTCCCCCGGCCACCGCACCGCCCAACAGGAACGCGACGCCCGCGGTGCCATGGTCGGTACCGCCGGTGCCATTCTCCCGCGCGGTGCGGCCGAATTCGCTGATCGCGAGCACCACGGTGCGGGTCCAGGCCGCGCCGAGCCCGGCGCGCAGGGCCATCAGCCCTTCATCCAGGCGGCTGAGCTCCCAGCCCAGGCGGGCCAGTTGGCTGGTATGGGTGTCCCATCCCAGGATGTCCAACGCCGCCAGCCGTGGTCCTTCGGCCGCGGCGAGCAGCAAGCCGGCGCGTTCGGCCAGGACGGTGAAGGGATTGTTCGGCGGCGGCGGCGCATGGCCTTGCAGCACGGCATCGGTAAAGCCGCGCTCGTGCAGGGCCTCGGCCAGAGCGGGGCCGGTTACCGCATCGCGTGCATGCAGCCGCATCAGCCGGCTGGATAAATCGGCGCTCAGGGGCTGCCAGGCAGGGGGTGCCCAATTGCCCACTTTGGCCGGGCCGCGCAACAGGATCGGGGTATGGGTGCCGAGTGCCAGGGCAGCCGGGACCGCCGGCGACGCCGGTATCAGGGCCGCGGCCCGGTTCAACCAACCGCTGCTGAGCCGGTGGCTGGCGCCGATTTCCATATAATCCTGCGCATCGAAATGGCTGCGGTTGCGATGCGGCGGCGCCACCGCGTGGATCGGCAGAACCTCCCCGGCGCGATAGAGCCGGTGCAGGCCGGCAAGCGCGGGATGCAGCGCGAAGAAATCGTTAAGCGGCAGCAGGCCGCCGGGTTCCCCTGGCGATGGCGGCACCAGCCCGGGGCGCAACCCACGCAGATCGGGATCGCCAATCGGCACCACCGTGCCCAGCCCATCCAGGCCACCGCGCAGCATGACCACCACCAGCCGGTTCTCCGTGCCGGCCGCTGCCACCGCAAGAGACACACGCCCCATCGTGGCGAGGCCCGGGAGCACGAGCAGCATGCGGCGCCGGGTCGGGGCGATCATCGGCGTTGGAACTCGGGCGAGGCGAACAGCAATACCAAGGCGTCGCGGCGGGAGGCGGCGCCGCGCACCGTGGCCAAGGTTGTCTCCGACAGATGCGCGCCCAGCAGGTCATGGGCGAGGGCCACGGGATCGTGGTCCTGATGGAAGTTGATCAATGCCACCAGCCACTCGGCGCGGCGTAACAGCAGCGCGCCATTGCCCCAATCGGCCGCGGTATCGGGGAACCCGGCGGGGAAATCCGGGTTCAGCAGCGGTTGGTCCAAGGCAAACAGGTGAAATCCCAGAAAGTCCGGCGGCAAGGTGTCGAAGCCCAGCCCGCGCAGCACCGCCCAGGCAAAATCGGCGGAACCGCGGAGCTTGGTTTGTGGCACCCATGCCTCCGGCAGGTCGATCAGCGCCATCGACGCCGCCCCCAGATCGCCGCCGCTGCGCCGCAGGACGTCAGCGATCCGCTCGACCGCGCCCGTTGGCGGGTTATCGGCGATGAAATGGCGGCAGAGTTTGAGCGCCAGATTGCGATGGGTCGCGGGATGATGGGCGAGGAAGGTCAGCGCCCGCGCCAGGCCGGCCGCGCCATGCGGGACGGTTTCGCCCAGCACGGTCTTGGGCCCGGGCTCGTGGGTGGATAGCGCGAAATGCGTGCCCTGATCAGGTAAATCCAGATTGAAGGTCCAGCCGGTCAGGATCTTGGCATATTCGGTCACGTCCTGCTGCGTATACCCACTGGCCTGGGTCAGGGTGTGCAATTCCAGCGATTCCCGCGCCAGATTTTCGTTCAGGCCCCGGCCGGTTTTGAGCCCGAACGGGCTGGCGGGGCCGACCGAGCTGATATTGTCGAGGTAGAGCAGCATGACAGGGTGGTGCATGACGGCGGTCAGCATGTCCTCAAACCGGCCGGTCACGTGCGGACGGATCGCTTCGCGGACATAGGCAATGAGCAGGCTTCGCCGATCGCCGACACCCCGCAGGCTGACGGTGAAATGGTTGATCCAGAACCAGACCAACCGCTCCCGGAACGGTGCCGCGGTGATGACCGGGGTCAGGGCCAGGCGTTCGATGCCTGGGGTGAACAGGGCTTCCGCCTGGCTTGTGGTGGCGCCGCCCATGGTCTGCATGGCTTGCTGATCACGCTGGATCGCGCGCAGCGCCTGCGCCGTCGTCGGGCCGGGTTCGGCCAAGGCCGGATCAGGTTGCAGGAGTTGCTGGCGGAGCCACGCGACGGGATCGCCGGGCAGGGCTTCCCCTTTGCGGCGTCCCATGCCGAAGCGGATCAGGGCCTGGGCGGTGCTGGTGTCCATGCCCGGGGAGGATGCTCCGTTCTACCCGTTGACGAAAGCGTCGTATTCCGCTGGCACGCCGCAGAAAATCACCGCTTCTGGCGGGATCAGATGGTAGCGGATCGCGCGGCCGCGGGCGATCAGGTGGTTGTACATTGGGGCGACGTAGAGTTCGCGCAGGGCCTCGCTCGGCCTGAAGTCCGCGGCGAAGGCCGCATAAGCGGAGCGGTAGAGCGCCGCGGAAGCAAAATGATAAAGGCCGGTGCAGCAGAGATCAGAAATCGGCCGCTTTTCCGCGGTCTCCGCCGCCAGTGAGCTGTCTGGTGCGGCGGGGCGGACATAGGACCAGTTGGCGCCGCTGCCGCGAAACACTTCCAGATAGCCGTCGGTGGGTTCGGCGCCGAAATCGGGGAAGCGGAAATCCGGCCGGAAGGTGTCGATGTTGAAGATTGTCACGGGTTCGCTGGCGGGCACGCCGGCTTCGGTGAGGCCGAGATCGACCGTTTCCGCCTGGCCGCGGGTTTCCGCCCGCAAGACGATCACGGTGGCGTCGCGAATGCCGAGCGCGGCGCATTCCCGGCGCACGAAATCCGGCGTTGCCGCGACATCGCGGACGATGAACAGGAAGGGATGGCTGTCGAAATAGGCGGCGAAGCTGCTGACGGCATGGGCGAAGACGGATTTGCCGCGCGCCGGCAGCATGTATTTCGGCACGGTAAAGCCTGCTTCGGTGAAGCGCCGGCTCAGGCCGCCCATGGGAATGATGATCATATTAGTTCCCCTGGCATTTGATGCCAACCCGTAAATTGAATGACGTCCTGGCGCTTGTGACCCGTCATGCCGACGCAGGTCGGCACCCACGCCTTTCTCCTGTCTAACGCTGCAAAGTCGTGGATGCCGACCTGCGTCGGCATGACGGCGCTGGGGCGCTGCTGGTGAGTCAATGTCAACACGGGCTGGTATTAATTCCCCTGGTCGAGGTCGATAAACAGCCGCATGGCATTGGCCAGCAGCGCGATTTGCCGTTGCGGGTCTTCGGCGTGCAACGGCAGCATCGACAGGAACAGTAATACGCTGATCGCCTGGGCGGCGGCGTCCGCCGGTCTCAGGCCGGCGAAGCTGCGCCCGTTGAACAAGGTCTGCAGCACCTGCGTCGATGGATTGTCCGGCAGCGCCAGCGACAGGTCGAGGGGGCCATGGCGCGTCAGGTCGTAGAAGCCGGCGACGATGAAGTCGTACTTGCCGATAGCGGAATGGTGCAGCTTGCCGATGTCGTAGCGCCGATCACCATAGGCGGTGAAACGGTCTTGCCCATCGAGCCCGCGGGGATCGATGACGCGGACCTGCTGGGAGCGAAAATTATAAAGGATGTTGCTGAAGCAGAAATCGCCGTGCACCAGAGCCATGCTCTCCGCGGTCGCGGCGGGAATGGCGGTCACGGCGAGCCGGGCCATCTGCTCAAGCGACGGGAGCGCCATGCCATTGAGCCGGCAAGGCTGGGACAGGCTGATCCCGGCCGCGGCCGCGAACCGCTCCAGCCGCGCGAGGGTCTTGTCGAGGTAGAGATCGCTGATCTGGGCGGTGTCCGGGCGGTAGGCCGCGCAGGCGGTCAGGAACTCGTCGCAGGCTTCCAGAATCTGGTCCCAGGCGCGGCCCGGCAGGCGGCCGAACACGAACAGGTCCGATAATGTCGGGAGGTGCAGATATTCCAGCCCGTATGAGACCGCGCCGCCTTGTTGATGGAGGCCAAGATAGGCCGGCGTGAAGACCCGCAACGGCGGCGGCAGGGATTCGAACCAGTTCGCCTCCGCTTCGATCTTATGCTCGTTGGTGCTGGATTTGCTGAGGCTGCGCCGGCGTGCGGTCAATTTGTTGAAGCCGCGCTCCGTGGTGATGGCCTGGCGGGAGGCGTGGTAGGTGCTGGCATGGCCGAAATCGAGCCAGCGCGTCGCGCTGACGGGGCGCAGCGGCTTTTGCGCGGCATAGCCGATAAGGCCTTTCAGGAAATCGCCGGCGGCCCGCGTCACGGACTGGACCAGCAGAGACGCGTCGGAGAAGGAAAAATACCCGGTGAGGGCGACAGAGTCCTCATTGGGCCCGCTCGCCGGCGGCAAACCGCCGATAGTCTGGCCAAGCGGCCCGTCCGGGGCCTGGACATAGCCCCAGGGATAGCCCGGTGGCACGACGGTCGTGACCGAGGCCACGTCGGTCGCTTCGGTATCCAGTCCTTCCAGCACCGTATCGCCATGCAAGACCGTGAAGGCATGCCCGGCGAGGGCGGTGATATTGATCACGTAGACCAGGGACTGACCGAGTGTCAGGCCCGGCGGGACCTTGACCACCTCGATCCCCAGCTTCACCAGCAATGCGGCGTCCGTTGGTTCCGGGGTGAAGTCTTCCGGAATTGACAGCAGGATCCGGTGGCCGGCGGCGGCGAGGCTGGCATGCTGGTGCGCGAACAGGCGCCGGTTACCGAGCGGCAGGAAGGCGGGCGGCAGGCGGCCGAATTCGGCGATCAACTCTGCTTCGACATAGGCGGCCGATGAAATCAGGAAGACCCGATTCATGGCCCGTCCTCGGCCACGGCTCCGGCTTCGCGCGCCAGCAAGGCCTGGATTTCGTCCAGGCTCATTGACGTGAATTCCGAGGGGCGGATGGCCTTGTCGTCGACGTAGAACCCGTCATGGCCGCACCAGGGCTTGCCGACATGAATTTCGTCATAGGGGACGTCGTGCGCCTGCAGCCATCCGATCACCGTTGGCAGGGTGAAGGCGTTGATTTTGCCCACCGAACCGGCGTAGGTCCGCATGTTGCGGGCGGTGGCGATGATGATTTCAAATCCGTCCGCTTTATAGGCGCGCACGGCCTCGATCACCGCCAGATTGGGGCGCTTTTGGCTGTAATCCTCGCTCCCGCCATCGAGGGTCAGGGTGCCGTCAAGGTCGAGAACAAGGCGCTTCATGAAATCCCCGGCCACGTTCGGTGTCGTGACCCGATGTACGGGTTCCCCACGCGCACTTCAAGCGCGGTCAGGCGCCAGGTGCTGGAAGATGGCGCCGTCCCAGGCTAGTCTGGGCCATGCCCGATTTCGTTCCCGCCCCCGCCACGCTCCCCGCCGGCACGCGCGTTTATGCCATTGGCGATATCCATGGCTGCCTTGAGCCTCTCACGGCCTTGCACGCGCTGATCGCGCGGGACCTGGCTGAGCGGCCGGTGGAGACCTCTGTTGTCATCCATCTCGGCGATTACGTCGATCGCGGCCCTGATAGCGCCGATGTTGTTGCGCTGCTGGCCGGCGACCCGCCGGTAGCGGGGGCGCAGGTGGTGAATTTGATGGGCAATCATGAGGATATGATGGTCACGGCGGTCACCAGCGGCCAGACCGCGGACGCGGTGCAATGGCTGCGCAATGGCGGCGCGGAGACATTGTTGAGCTGGGGCATCCCCCGCGCCGTCCCGCAGGCGGAATGGGCCGCGCGTATCGCGCCGTCGCATCTGGCATTCCTGGGCGCGTTGGCCCTGAGTCACCGTGTCGGCCCCTATCTGTTCGTCCATGCCGGCATCCGCCCCGGGGTCGCGCTCCATCAGCAAAAGCGCGACGATATGCTCTGGGTCCGTGAGCCGTTCCTGTCCTCGAAAAAGGACCATGGGGCGGTGATCGTGCATGGTCACACCCCGGCCAAGGAGCCGTCCATGCGTCCCAACCGTATCGGCATTGATACCGGTGCGGTGATGGGCGGCATGCTCACCGCCCTGGTGCTGGAAGCCGATCAGATGGCGTTCTTTCAGGTGTGAGGGGGAGTATCCTTGCAACCGGATGACCAACACGTTACCCCGAAGCGGATGACCCATACGCAATCGGATACGCCCGCACCCGACTTCGCCGCCGCCGTTCGCGCGCTGGCGCATACCAATATTCTGGTCGTCGGCGATGTCATGCTGGATCGCTACACCTACGGCACCGTGCATCGCATCAGCGTCGAAGCGCCGGTCCCCATTCTGACCATCGAACGCGAAGTCGCGCAGCCTGGTGGCGCCGGCAATGTGGTGCGCAATCTGACCGCTTTGGGCGCGGCGGTAGCGCTGATTTCCGTTGTCGGCGATGACTGGGCGGGCTCGGACCTGACCGGCCTCGTCGGCGGTCAACCGGGGGTCGAGCCCTGGCTGTTGGTGCAGGGCGCGCGCACGACGACGCTGAAAACCCGCCTGATCGCGTCCGGCCAGCAACTGCTCCGCGCGGATCGGGAGCAGACGGACCCCATTCATCCGAAATTGGCGGAGCGCCTGATCCGCATCGCCGGCGACGCGATGGCCGCGACCTCGGTCACCGTGCTGTCCGATTACGGCAAGGGCGTGCTTGCGGGCACGGTGCCGGCGGCGCTGGTGGCGGATGCGAAGCGGATGGGGCGCAAGGTGATCGTCGATCCCCGCGGCGCCGATTTCGCGCGCTATGCCGGGGCGGATGTGGTGATGCCCAACCGGCCGGAACTCAGCGCCGCGACGGGCATGCCGGTGCGTGACGAGGCTTCCATCGTCGCCGCCGCCATGGCGTTGCGGGCCGAACACGGCTTCGGCGCGGTGGTCGTCACCCGCGGCAATGATGGCATGACGCTGGTCGACGAAGAAGGCACCCAGCATTTCCCGGCTGAGGCGGCCGATGTGCATGATACCTCGGGCGCCGGCGATACCGCTTTGGCGGTGCTCGCCGCTGGCGTGGCGGCCAAGCTGCCGTTGCGGGTGGCCGTGCGGCTGGCCAATCTCGCGGCCGGCCTGTCCGTGGGCAAGGTGGGAAATGCGGTGGTGCGGGAGGCCGACATGCTCGCGGCCCTGTCGCCGCGCGCCAGCATCCTGCGCAAGATCGTCAGCCGCCATGAAGCCGCCGAACAGGCCGAACGCTGGCGCCATCGCGGCTGGCGGATCGCGTTCACCGATGGCAGTTTCGATCCGTTGGAACCCGCCGATATTCACCTTTTGGAACAGGCCCGCGGCCTGACCGACCGGGTGATCGTTGGCCTGCGCAAGC
>CAIUPC010000342.1 GCA_903900905.1 uncultured Acetobacteraceae bacterium | reverse complement strand
CCCAACCCCCTCCCGCAAGGGGAGGGGGAGCGTGGGCGCATCAATCATTCCTTGGTCTAAATAAAGCTCATCCCGCCGTTCAGCTGCACCGTCTGACCGGTCATATACGCATTGCCCATGACCATCAGCACGGCCTGCGCCACTTCCTCACTGGTGCCGAAGCGGCCCATCGGGATGCGGGCCGGGGAGGATGCCACGCCGGATTTCACCATGTCGGTCTCGATCAGCGACGGTGACACGGCATTGACCGTGATGCCCTCTTTAACCAGCCGAGCGGCATAGCCCCGGGTCAACCCCTCCATCCCCGCTTTCGACGCGTTGTAATGCAGGCCGACGCCCCCTGCCCCACGCGCCGCACCAGACGAAACATTCACGATCCGGCCCCAGCCTTGCGCGCGCATATGCGGCAACACCGCCTTGGTGCAGAGGAACGCCGATTTCAGATTGACCGCGATGGTGGTGTCGAACTCCGCCTCCGTGAGGTCATCGATCCCGCGAATGATCGCGATGCCCGCATTGTTCACCAGCACATCCACCGGCCCCAGCTCACCGGCAATCCGGTTCACCATATCGGTGACTGCCGCGCTGTCCGACACATCAGCCCCCACCGCGACCGCGCGCTGCCCCAGGGCCTGGATCTCGGTCACAACCGCCAGCGCATCAGCCGCGCGTTCGCGGTAATTCACCGCCACCGCGGCTCCGGCCTCCGCCAGAGCAAGCGCCACCGCACGGCCGATCCCGCGGGAGGCACCGGTGACGAGGGCGACACGGTTGGTGAAGTCAGGGTTCGCGGCCACGATCATTTCCCGTCCGTTGGTAAGGGCTCAGCGCCGATGGGGGTTGTGTAAAGCCGGTTCATGAAAGTCGCGATATTGTTCTGCACGGCGCGGCTCACGGCCTCATCCCGCATCGTTTTCTGGCTCTTGGAGCCGTCATAGGTGGACGAGCCGGTGGTGGTGATCATCGAATCGAACAAAGGCGCGACCGCGTTTGGCGCGGTAATCCGGTAACGCGCCTGGGCGGTGGCATTGGCGGTGATGCTGGGGGGCGGTGCCTCCAGCGAGGTGATTCCGACGGCGACATCCAACTGCCTGCGGCTGTCACCGTTGAACAGAGCCGATTTGAAAAACGCCTCCCGCAATGCATTGTTCCAGGCGGGCGGCGCGAAATCCGCATCCGGCGGCAACCGGCCCTGAGTCTCCCCGGGGGGCGCCAGGGTCACCGTGATATTGTGCAAAGTCGCCGCGATCTGAGTCGGCGCCACACCGGCGAAGGGGGGGGAGAACCGGAAATCCGGCTGGCCGCTATCACAAGCGGTGGCACCCAATAGCAACGTCAAAACGGCAAAGCGCGGGTTGCGGCGGGGGGCGCGGGGCGCAAAGGACATGCTCTTGATCTCCGCTTCACGATGCCGATTTTGCCGGTTTGGCCGGCCGCGGCCCGTAGGTTTTGAAGCGTTCATGGGCGGCCTCCATTTCCACCGGCGTCAGCAAACGCGGGGTTCCCGCGGCCAGGGCCATCAGATATTGCCGGCACAAAGTCTCCAACAGCACCGCGCTGGCCGTGGCATCCCCAAGGGAGCGGGCGTGCAGGATCATGCCGTGGTTGGCGAGCAGACAGGCACTGCGTCCGGCCAAGGCCTGCACCGCCAAAGCGGCCAGATCCGGGGTCCCGAATGTGACATAGGGCGCGCAACGCACATCATCGCCGCCAAAATGCCCGACCATATAGTGGAACGCCGGCAGCGCCTGGTTCAGCGCGGCCAGGGCCGTGCAGGCGTCGGCATGCGTATGCACGACGCAGGCAGCGTCCAGCCTGGCGCGGTAGATCGCGGCATGCATCGCCCATTCGGACGACGGGGTGCCATCGCCGATAACACCGCCCTCCAGCGTCATCGACACCATGGCATCCGCCCCCGCCCGGTCGGGGTCGCCGCCGGACGGGGTGATCACCATGCCTTTGCGGGTGCGCAGGCTGACATTGCCGGCACTGCCAACAATCAGCCCCCGCCGCCCGAGGTCGCGATAGGCCGCCGCGACCGCGCCCCTTGCTTCTGAGCGCTTCAAATCAGGAACACGCCTTTGCCGTCCGACTGCTTGTCGAACAGCGTGTACGCCTCGGCGGCCTGATCCAGGTTCCATTGATGCGTGAACAGCTTGTCCACATCGACCTTGCGATCGACGCAGAACTGGGCGCACTCGGCCTGGATGATGTTGGAGAAGGTCCAGGACGCCACAAGCGTCATCTGGCGGCGCAGCAGATGCGGGCTGACATCGATCTTCACATCGCCGCCCTCACCCACGAAGCACATCGTGCCCCAGACCTTGGTGCTGCGAATGGCATTCAGCCGCGCTTCCGCGTTCGACGACGTATCCAGCGACAGATCGGCGTATTTGCCATGCGTCAGCTCTTTGATCGCCGCGACCGGATCGTTGGAGCCAGGGTTGATCGTCTCGGCCGCGCCGAATTCTTTGGCGCGTTCCAGCCGCTGCGGGTTGATATCCAGCGCGATCACCTTCGCGCCCATCGCGGTGGCGAACTGGGTGGCAGCGAGGCCGACGGGCCCCTGGCCGAAGATGGCGATGGTGTCGCGGCCGGAGATGTTCATACGGCGCAACGCGCCATAAGCAGTGCCCGAGCCGCAGGCGATGGCGGCACCGGCGGCGAAGGACAGTTCCTCATGCAGCGGCACCAGCGTGTCGGCCGGCACCTTCATGAACTTCGCATGCCCGCCGTGGGAATTGTTGCCATACACCTTCACCGGCACTTCCTGGCACAGCTGCTGCCAGCCGGAGCGGCAATGACCGCACTGGGTGCAGCCGGTGTAGTGATGCACCATTACGCGTTCGCCGATTTTGGCGGCGGCGGCGGATACGCCCGGACCAACCGCGACAACGACGCCGCAGGGCTCATGCCCGCCGATAACCGGGTTGGGATTGGAAGGCAGGCCTGTGGAGGCGCGCTGCTCCCCCTTCGGCCGGCGATATTGGTGCAAGTCGGAGCCGCACATGCCGGAGGCTTTCATCTCCAGCACCACTTCGCCCGGACCCGGAGTCGGGTCGTCGAAGGTCATGATTTCCAGTTCACGCCCACCCGTGAATACGACGCCGCGCATGGTTTCCTCCGTTCTGCTGCGATGATGGGCGAAGCTTAGACCGGTTCCGCCGGGAGGGGGAGAGGGAGCCTCGCGTGGATCAGCAGCCCATGCCATTGCCAACCGGCCCCGCCACGGCGAAGCTCCCGGGAACACAAAACCGCCAGAGGAAACCACCTTGGACGCACCCTCGGACAAGCCAACCGGCCCGCTCGCCGGCATTCGTGTGATCGATGTCACCACCGTCGTACTGGGGCCCTTCGCCTCCCAGGTGTTGGGCGACATGGGCGCCGATGTGATCAAGGTGGAGACGACGGAGGGCGACTACACCCGCTTCATCGGCCCCAGCCGCACCCCGGGCATGGCCAGTTACTTCGCCACGCTGAACCGCAACAAGCGCAGCCTGGCGCTGGACCTGAAGAAACCGGCGGCGATGCAGGCGCTGCTGAAGCTGATCGATACCGCCGATGTGTTCGTGCACAACATGCGCATTGGCGCGGCCAAACGCCTGGGCCTGGATTACGAAAGCCTGCGCAAGCGCAATCCCAGGCTGATCCACGCCGCCGCCAGCGGCTTCCGGGAGGGCAGCTCCATGCAGGAGTTTCCCGCCTATGACGATCTGATCCAGGGCCTGTCGGGCATTGCCTCGTTGAACGCCGGGGCGGACGGGGCGCCGCGCTATTTCCCCACCGTCGTCGTCGACAAGCTCACCGGCTCCACCCTCGCCTCCATGATCGGCATGGCGCTGTTCCATCGGGAGCGTACCGGCCAGGGCCAGGCGGTGCATGTGCCGATGATGGAAACGATCCTGTCTTTCGCATTGGTCGAACATCTCTGGCACGGCGTACAGGGCGAGCCGGAGAAAGGTGTCGGCTATCCCCGCATGCTGACCCCGCATCGACGTCCCTACCAGACCAAAGACGGCTTCATCAGCGTCATCGCCGTCAGCACCGCGCAATGGAAGACCGTGTTCGAGGCGATGGAGGTCGGCTACCTAATCGACGATCCCCGCTTCGCCAGCATCGCCGGACGCTCGGACAATGTGGACGCGCTCTATGGCACCCTGACGGAGGGCATGTTGAAGCGCACCACCGCCGAATGGATCGCCATCCTGCGCCCGAAGGACATTCCCTGCGGCCCGGCCAATAGCCTCCTGGACCTGTTCAACGACGACTATCTCCAGGAGACCAACTTCTTTGAGGCCGTGGACCACCCGATCGAAGGCCCCTCGGTGATGACCGCCATCCCGGCCCGTTTCTCCGAGACACCGCCGAACGTGACCCGGCTTTGGCCGACATTGGGCGAGCATAACCGCGAGGTCCTGGCCGAAGCTGGTTGCACCGAGGCCGAAATCGACGACATTCTGTCTTAACAGGGACAATCACCATGACCGACGTGCAAACCGAAAAGAACGAGATCCGCGAGCTGCTGGCCCGCTACTGCTTCCTGCTGGATGCCGGCGACATGGACGGCATGGCCGCCTTGTTCACCCCGGACGGGGTCTGGCAGACCGATTTCGGTATCGGCAACGGACGGCAAGGGATCGCCGATCATGGGCGGAGCCTGCGCAAGAGCGATACACAAAAGCCGCGGGCGGTGCATCTGTGCACCAACATCGTCATCGATCTGGATGGCGACACGGCCAAGGTCCTGTCCAACTGGACCACGGTGCAGAACAGCGAAACCGGCCCGAAGATCGGTTCGGCCGGCGGCTATATCGACCGCATGGTGAAGCGCGATGGCGTGTGGTTTTTTGAGCACCGCCGGATCGACCGCTTCATCGCCGAGGGCAAGTGGTAATCGCGTCGTAGCCGCGGCTGCAATGGAGTGAGCGTCTTGGAACTTTGGATCACTGGCGTGGCCTCTCCCCGCGCCAGCGCGCGCCATGCGCGGCAATTGGAGGACGCGGGCTGGGACGGATTCCTGGTCGTGGATTCGCAGAACCTGTCCGGCGATCCCTATGTCGCGCTGGCCATGGCGGCGACGACGACAAGCACCCTCGGCCTCGGGACCGGCGTGACCAATTGCGTGACGCGGCATGCCTCGGTCACCGCCTGCTCGATCGAAAGCGTGCAGCGCCTTTCGCGCGGGCGCGCGGTGCTGGGGATCGGGCGCGGTGATTCGGCGCTGGCGCATCTCGGCCGGGCGCCCGCCCGTTTGCCGGCGTTCGAGCGGTATTTGCGGCAGCTGCAGACCTATCTGAAAAGCGAACCGGTGGCCTTCACCGACATCGATATCCCGGAGACGATCGCGCCGCCGATGTCGGAGCTGGAACTGGCCGATGCGCCGCCGGCCAGCCGCATTGCCTGGATCGCGGGGGGGCCGAAGAAGGTCCCGGTCGAGGTCGCGGCCAGCGGCCCGCGCGTCATCGCCCTCGCGGCCCTGCACGCCGACCGGATTATGTTCGCGCTGGGCGCCGATGAGGAACGGATCGCCTGGGGCATGGAACATGCGCGCAAGACCCGGGCGGCCGCGGGCCTGGACCCGAACGGCATCGCGTTCGGAGCCTACGTGAATTGCGGCACGCATCCCGATCCGGACAAGGCGCGGGACCTGGTGAAAGGCGCGCTGACGACGTTCGCGCGCTTCTCGGTCATGCATGGGAAGGCCAGCGGCCCGGTGTCGGAGCAAGACCGCGCCGTGCTGCACGAGCTGCGCAACAGCTACGACATGAAGGCCCACACGCGCGCCGACAGCCGCCAGGCCAGCGTGCTGACGCCCGATTTCATCGAGCGCTTCGCCGTCGTGGGCACGCCGGACCGTGTTACGGCGCGGCTGAAAGGCCTGGCCGCGCTTGGGCTGGATAAGGTCGCGATTACGGGATCGTTGCGTGGCGTGCCCGAAGCCGACGCCGCGGAATCGAAGCGATTGCTGGAGACCGAGGTGCTCGGCGCGGTTCGGGGATAAAGCGCGCCAAATTCACGAACGAAGCGCAACCCCAGCCTTCTACCAACGGCCCTGCGCGGATTGGTATACTTCGACTCCGGAGGAATACGGGAAATCCGGCTGACGGCAACATTGCCCTGGCGGCGCCGTTTCCCGTCATGCCGACCTCCGTCAGCATGATGGGATAGAACGATCGCTGTCCGGTTTATGGATTTTCGTTCCCGCCGTAATGT
>CAIUPC010000341.1 GCA_903900905.1 uncultured Acetobacteraceae bacterium | reverse complement strand
TTGTTCCGGGGATCGCCCGCGGCACTGCCGTTGATTTTATTCGTAAAATACTGATGCCCGTGCGGCTGGAGATCCTCGGGACAAGCCCGAGGATGACGGTTTTTGGCGGAAATCTGCCATATGCGATACCCCTGCCGTTGCCCCCTGAATATCTCCCCCCCCTTGCGGGCGGGGGCACCGGTAAGGGCCAGTTGATACCAGGTCTCTCGGAGGCTGGATTAAAACCTCCGTGCTCGATCACGCTCTGCCTCAGAAAAACCGCCGCACCAAGCCGTACATCACCTCCTTGATCGGCTCCGGCACCCAGCGCGCCGCCCAATACCGCAGCCATGGCAGCAGACGCTGGAACGAGGAAAACGCCAGTGGCGACCGGTCCAACGCCCAGGCCGGGGGCGCGATCTTCTGGATGACCATTTCTATTTCATAGCAACCGCCGGCATGTTGACGGGGCGGAACGGCGTAGTCGAACCCGTGATCATTATCGGCCAGGTGCCGCAGCCGGTAGGAGTTGGGCACCAAAGCGCGCTCGACCCGGGTCATCAGGATGCCGGGCGTGAAGAACCGCTTATGATCGCCATTCCAGCGCGATGGCGGAAAAGCCCGCTTCTCGTAAAGGAACTGATGCGGCACCGCGATCACCAGGTAGCCCCCGACCTTCAAAACCCGGAACCAGTCCCGCAGCGCATTCCGGTCATCGGCGATATGTTCGAGGCAGTGACTCGAAAACACCGCGTCCTGCGAGCCGTCGGCGAATGGCAGCACCCGCCCGTCATAGCCGGGATAATCGAGGTCGATCCCAATGGCATTCGGAACGATAGGCACAACGGTTCCGCCGTAGCCGCGAAACCCGACATCGAGAACGCGGTCGCCGGACAGATAAGCCCCGATGAAGCCGTTCTCCAGACGGATTTGGAAGGTCTTGCGCGCTTCCGTTCCGACCGGGCGGTCAGGATCAAGCTCCTGTTGTGTCATGTCGCTCCTCCTCGCCGCGCTGTCGATTGGCATGGTCTGACCGCCTATCGCGCGGCTGTCCGAGTCGGTGCTATCGGCCGCCCTTGAGCCTCGGCGCGGACCATGCGGTAATCGCTCCCGAACAGACCCACGGGAGAAACGCCAATGGCCGCAGGCCCCACCAAGACCGCTTTCGGGCGGATTTTCCCCACCCGCACCGACTGGCTCGCCAAGGCGCCGGCCGAAGAGATCATCGATCCGGGCCTCGAGATCATCGACACCCACCACCACCTCTGGCAGCGCAGCGGCGGCGGGGCGCGCGGAGAATCCTGGGATGTGCCGGAATTCCGCTACCTGCTGCACGAATTCCTGGAAGACTGCGCCACCGGCCATAACATTGTCGGCAGCGTGTTCCTGCAGTGCCACTCGATGTACCGCAAATCCGGCCCGGTCGAGATGCGCCCGGTGGGCGAAACCGAGTTCGTGGCCGGCATCGCGGCGATGGCCGATAGCGGCGGCTACGGCAAGACCAAGGTCGCGGCCGGCATCGTCGGCTACGCCGATTTGACCAAGGGCGATTGGGTGACCCCGGTGCTGGAGGCGCATGTCCGCGCCGGCGGCGGGCGGTTCCGTGGCGTGCGCCATTCCTGCGGCTATGACGCCGACCCGATTATCGGCAACAGCGCGCCGGATATTCAGCCGGGGCTCTATTTGCGCGACGACTTCCGGGCGGGGATGAAGTGCCTCACCGATCTCGGCCTGTCGCTGGATGCCTGGGGCTTTCATCCGCAGATGCCGGATATCACTTCGCTGGCGCGGGCTTTCCCCTCGACCAACATCATCGTCGGGCATTGCGGCGGGCCGCTGGGCTATGGGCGCTACGCCGGCAAGCAGGACGAGGTCTTCGCCGACTGGAAGCGCACCGTGATCGAGCTGGCCAAGTGCCAGAACGTGACGATCAAGCTGGGCGGGATGATGATGCGCCTGGCGGCGTATGACTACATGGGCCTCGACGCGCCGCCGTCCTCGGTGGAACTGGCCGATCACTGGCGGCCGTATGTGGAGACGTGCGTGGAGCTGTTCGGCGCCGATCGCTGCATCGCCGAGAGCAACTTCCCGGTGGAGAAGATGGGGATCGGCTTTGCGGCCCTGTTCAACGCGCTGAAGCGGCTGACGGCCGGGTGTTCGGCGGATGAGAAGAAGGCGATTTTCGCCGGGACGGCGCGGCGGGTTTACCGGCTGGCTTGCTGAGGCCATGGCCGGGGCCGGCTGGCCCTGCCCCAGTCGTCATCCCCGGGCGTGTCCCGGGGACCATGGTTGCCGCTTGTACCGCGATTGGTCCCCGGGACAAGCCCGGGGATGACGCGGAAGAAAGGCCGTCGCCACTTATGTTAGCGCCCATGGGGCGTGTCCCGGGGATGACGCCGGGGGAAGCCGCCATGCTAGATTAGCGCCCATGCGGACAGGCCCGGGACTGCCGGGTAACGGACGATTGGGGAGACACAGACCGTGAGCATCTTCGAACAGGACCTCGGCCGCACGCCGGCCAACTATGTGCCGCTGTCGCCCGTGTCCTTCCTGACCCGCACCGCCGGGATCTACCCCAACCGCGTCGCGGTCATCCACGGCGATCGGCGCTACACTTACGCCCAGTTCGCGGACCGGGCGCGGCGGCTGGCCTCCTCCTTGGCCCGCGCGGGGGTCGGCAAGGGCGATACGGTCGCGATCATGGCGCCGAATACGCCGGAGATGCTGGAGGCGCATTACGCCGTTCCCATGCTGGGCGCGGTGCTGTGCTGCATCAACACCCGCCTCGACGCCGGGGCGATCGGGTTCATCCTGCAACACTCCGAAGCCAAGGTGGTCCTGACCGACCGGGAATTCGCCAAGGTCATGGCGCCGGCTTTGACCGAGGCCGCGACCGCCCCGCTGGTCGTCGACATCGACGATGTCCTGGCGCCGCCTGGTGCGATGATTGGCGCCATCGAATACGAGGCCTTCCTGGCCGCTGGCGATCCCACCCATCCCGTGCGGCTGCCGGATGACGAATGGCAGGCGATCGCGCTGAACTACACGTCGGGCACGACCGGCAATCCCAAGGGCGTGGTGGCGCATCATCGCGGCGCTTATCTCAACGCCTGCGCCAATGCGCTGGCCTTCGGCCTGTCGCCGCGCAGCGTCTACCTCTGGACGCTGCCGATGTTCCACTGCAACGGCTGGACCTATACCTGGGCGGTGACTTTGGCCGGGGGCACGCATGTCTGCCTGCGCCGGGTCGAGCCGGCCCTGATCTTCGCCGCCATCGCGGATGAGGCCGTGACCCATATGTGCGGCGCCCCGGTGGTGCTGTCGATGCTGATCCATGCCCCGGCCGAGGCCCGCCGCGCCTTCGCTCAGACCGTCTGCATCGCCACCGGCGGCGCGGCGCCGCCGTCCACGGTGATCGCGGGGATGGAGGCGATGGGCTTCGCGGTGACGCACCTGTATGGGCTGACGGAGACCTATGGGCCCTCGACCGTGTGCCTCTGGCAACCGGGGATCGACGACCTGCCGATGGACGAGAAATCCGCCTTCATGGCGCGCCAGGGCGTGGCGACGCCGATGATTGAGGAAGTCGCGGTCATGAACCCAGCCACCATGGCGGTCATGCCGGCCGATGGCGTCAGCATGGGCGAGCTGATGATCCGCGGGAATACCGTGATGAAGGGCTACCTGAAGAACCCCGTTGCGACCGAGGAAGCCTTCGCCGGCGGCTGGTTCCATTCCGGCGACCTCGCGGTGCGGCATCCCGATGGGTATGTGGAGATCAAAGATCGCGCCAAGGATGTGATTATCTCCGGCGGGGAGAATATTTCGTCTCTGGAAGTGGAAGAGGTCCTCTACAAGCACCCCGATGTCATGGAGGCCGCCGTGGTCGCGCGCCCCGATGAGAAATGGGGCGAGACGCCGCAAGCCTTCGTGACCCTGAAGCCGGGCCGCGCGGGGGTGACGGCGGCGGATATTATCGCCTTCTGCCGGGCGAACATGGCACATTACAAAATCCCCCGGCATGTGACGTTTGGGCCTTTGCCCAAGACCTCCACCGGCAAGATCCAGAAATTTGAGCTGCGGGAGCGGGCGCGGGGGAACTGAGCCGGTGGCCTCGCCGTTTGTGACGCTATCGTCGCGGATCGCCTACGAAAACCGCTGGACCCGGCTGCGGGAGGACCAGATCATCCAGCCAAATGGCGCCGAGGGCATCTATGGCGTGGTCGAGCGCGCGGATTTCGCCATCATCGTGCCCTGGCAGGACGGCTGCGTCACGCTCGTGGAACAGTTCCGCTACCCCGTTGGCGAGCGGGTCTGGGAATTCCCGATGGGCATGTGGGAACACGCCCCCGATACCGACCCGGCCGTGCTGGCGGCAGCGGAGTTGCGGGAGGAAACCGGCCTGATCGCGGGACGCATGGTTCACGCCGGGTCGATGTTCCAGGCGCCAGGCTATTGCAACCAAACGGGCCATGTCTTCCTGGCCACCGAACTGACCCAGGGACCGCCCGAACGCGAGGAGACCGAGCACGACATGATCAGCCGCACGGTCCCATTGCCGGAATTCGAGGCCATGATCCGCGACGGCACGCTGCGGGAAGCGACAACGCTCGCGGCGTTTGGGATGCTGCGGGTGAAGGGGCTGATCTGAAACCAATTCGTAAAATGAATGACGTACTGCCGCCTTCTACCTCCGTCAGCATGACGGGGTTGGGGCACGGTGAGTGAGTCAAGGTCAACACCGGCTGGTATGATACCAGCCTTCCTTGGCGTTGACGCACCGGCGTCTGTCACATCGTCATGCTGACGCAGGTCAGCATCCACGCTTTGCCTCAGTTGAACACCGCAAAGGCGTGGATGCCGATCTTCATCGGCATGACGCGTTTAGGTGCCGCTCTAAGGGGCAACATCAATGGCCAGGGCGGTTCCTGTTTAATATTCCCCGCTTCGGTAAATCTCATCCAACCGCTTGTTCTCTTCCTCCGACCGTTCCTCCCACGCTTCCCCACGGCGGCGCAGCGCGCCGGTGAAGTTGGGGGGGCGCTTTTCGTTGAAGGCGCGGCGGCCTTCTTCGCCATCGGCCGTGGTCTGGATCAGCAGGTGGTTCATCATGTTCTGCACGTGCCAGGCCTGATCCGTGGGCAGGTCGCCGAAGCGAACCACGAATTCCTTCATCATCCGGGTCGCCAGCGGCGGCATCGTCACGATGTGGCGCGCCAATGTTTCAGCCCGCGCCATCAGTTCCGCATGCGGCACGACCTCATTGACCAGGCCGACCCGCAGGGCTTCGTTCGCGTCGAACGGCAGGTCGGTCAGCAGGATCTTCATCGCGTCGGCGTAACGCAGCTGCTTGGTCAGCAGCGCCGCACCAGGCCCGTTGCCCACCCAACCCTGGCTGGTCAGCCCGAACTTGAAGCGGGCATGCTCGGCGCTGGCGATGCGGATATCGGTCGAGGCCAGCAGGATATACATCCCCGCCCCCGCCGCCCAGCCATTCACCGCCGCGATCACCGGCTTCCAGACGCGGGGGTAATGATCCCCCATGCGCCCATCGACGCCGGTTTTCTGCCCGTAGACCGTTCCGGCCAGCGGCCAGTAGAGGCGCTGGGTGCGCAGGAACTCCCGTTCTTCCTCCGTCACGTCCGGCCGCGGCGCCAGGTTATGCCCGCCGCAGAAATGCCGATCACCGGCGCCGGTGAGAATGGCGCATCGGATGTCGCGGTCTTCCCAGAGGTCGATCCAGGCGGCCGAGATATCGTCGGACATCGTCTTGTCGAGGATGTTCGCCTTTGCCGGATTGTTCAGCGTGATATAGGCGACCCCGTCGCGCTTTTCGTAGTCGAGACCCAAGACGATGTCCTCCCATTAACCCCAGGATTGCCGCAGGCCGAGCGCCACGGCCTGGATGGCGTTTTCCGCCTGCCGCAGAACTTTGCCCATCGAGACGAAGCCGTGGATCATGCCGCTGAAATAAGCGGTGTTGACCAGCACCCCATCCTGTTCCAGCCGTTTCGCGTAAGCGAGGCTCTCATCCGCCAGCGGATCGTAGGCCGCGACAACGACCGTCGCGGGCGCCGTGCCGGCCAGGCTCGCCGCGCGCAGGGGGGAGGCGCGCCAGTCGTATTTATCAGCCTCGTTGCGCAGGTAATGGTTGATGAACCAGACCATGGTGCGGTTGACGAGGGGAAAACCCTCGGTGATGCGGGCATAGGAACCCAGCGTCATCGCCATATCCGTCGCCGGATAGATCAGCGCCTGATGCGTCAATTTGATCCCGGCATCGCGCGCCGCCAGCGCCGCCGCCGCCGCCAGGTTGCCGCCGGCGCTGTCGCCGCCGACAGCGACCTTGGTCCCGTCGATGCCGAGCGCATCCGGGTTGGCCACCGCGTATTGCATCGCCGCGACGGAATCGATGTAGGCGGCGGGGAATTTGTGTTCGGGCGCCAGGCGGTAATGCACCGACAGCACCGCGCAGCCGGCGTCGTTCGCCAGCCGGCGGCACAGCACGTCATGCGAATCCAGGTCGCCAATCACCCAGCCGCCGCCATGGTAATAAACCACGCACGGCAGCTTCGCCTCCGCCGCGGTCCCGGCGCCGCGATACAGCCGCACCGGGATTTCGCAGTCCGGACCCGGAATGGTGAAATCCCGGACCGAGGCGACCTCGGCCGGTATCGGCTGCAGCACGGTGCGCCCCGACAGAAACGCCACCCGCGCTTCCGGCGGCGGTAACGTATCCATCGCCGGGCGTCCGGCAGCCTTGATCAGGTCGAGCAGTCCGATGACATCGGGGTGGAGAGACATGTCGTCGCCTTATGCGTGTTGTTGAGACTTACCCGAGGAAGCGGTGGAAGAACGCCGCTGTCGGGTTGTGGGACAGGTCGGAGGCTTTGGTGGCGTTGTCGATATACAACGTCTCCAGGTAACCGCCGGCGCCGCGGTAATCATGCGCGAAGCGCAGCGGCTCGTTCAGTTCGACCGGCGATTCCGGATCGCGGTAATCATGCGTCTGATCCGGCTGGCCCTGGATCCACAACGTCGGCGGGGTCAGGACTTTCTGGCCCTGTTCCAGGATCAGAACGGGATTACCCTCGCTCATGCCATCTTCATCGCCCCAGAACTGGACCTGACGCTCCGGGATATTGCCGATCCAGGACGGCGGGTTGGCCGAGGCGCGCAGCCGCATCGCATGGCGGTAGCGCGAGATCGGGTTGATCACCGGCCATTGCATCACGATCGCCTGCGCGGTTGCGTCCACCGCGGGCGAACCGGCCGGCAGCGGGATCGATTCATAGCGCGCATCATGCGGCCGCATCGCCACCAGCATCGCCAGATGCCCGCCCGAGGAGGTGCCGGACAGCCCAACCTTATCGGCGCGGCCATTGAATCGCGCCGCGTTCGCCTTCATCCAGCGGATACCGTAATTAATATCGGCCATGCAGGCGAGATAACCATCCGCGCCATGGCGGAAATTCATCGCCGCCACCACGAACCCGCTGGCCGCCAGCACCTGGTCGCGGGCGTCGCAATCGGCACGGTCCCCCTGGCTCCAGGCGCCGCCATGCAGGTCGATGATCATCGGGAACGGGCCGTCGCCGGTCGGGCGATACAGCGTCAGCCGCTGCGGTGTGTCGCCGTGGCGGATGTATTCGACGTCTTCGGTGGTGAACGCATAGCTCTGGGCTGGCATTGGAACACTCCCTGGCTGAGCGCGTTATCGGCCGCGCGGTTTACTTGCCAGGGAGCATAGGACGGTGGGGCGGGCTTGGCCAGCCAGACGGTTCGGGGCATCCAGCGAGCCGCTTTCGCTCATCCCCTCAGAACAGCTTATCCTTATCCGGATACTTCACCACGACCTCCGCCGGGTCGGCCATGCCCAGCTTCTCCCGCGCGCGCTCATCGAGCGTATCGGCATCGATATTGTTGATCCGCAGGCCGGCCACCCGATGCTCCAGCGCGGCGTTCTCCGCCTTCGCCGCATCATATTCCTCCCGGACCTGGCGCAGCTGGTCGCGCAGTTGCGCGCTGACGACCAGACCGTGATCGCCCTGGGCGGCGCTGTAGCTGAAGAAGCCGGCGAAGCTCAGCAGGAAGACGGGCGCGATCGCGCCCTTGATACGCCGTTTCGCCACCTGCCAGAAACTCATGCCCGCGCCCCTCGATCGATCCGCGGAGTCTAAACCATCCCGCCAGCGAATTGGAAGCGCTTGCCGCGGTTTGAGCATAAATCCGCCATGATGAAGGGACATGTTCCTTTCACCGGCCCAGACTTCAGTGCCGGATGGAGAGAGCCATGCAAACCACTCGTTTTGTTCTGGCCGCGCTGGGATCGGTTTTCCTTCTCGGCGCCACCGCCACCAAGCCCGCTTTGGCCGATTACGACGGCTGGCGGCGTCATGAATGGCGGGAACATGAATGGCGGGAGCGTGAGTGGCGCCGCCATGAATGGCGTGAACACCATGCCTGGCGCCCCGCTTATGAGGCCCCGCCGCCGGTCTATTACGCGCCGGCGCCCACCTACTACGCCCCGCCGCCGGCTTATTACGCCCCGCCCGTGGTCACCTTCGGGTTCGGCTACCGCTGAGCCCCTACCACGGCAGCCGCGTCAGGAATCGAACCAAAGCCCGCGTCCGGGCCGAGAACAGCGCCGCCGTGAAGGCGCTGCCAGCGGCCCGCTTGCCGGCCTCGGACCGGGTTGGGTAAGGCGCGATCAGTCCCGCCAGCCGCGACAGTTTCGTACGGCTGGCGATTACCAGCGTCCATTGCCCGATCATCTCCCCGGCATTGGCCGACACGATGCCAGCGCCGATAACCCGGCCGCTTGCGACGATGAGCTTGACCATGCCGGTGGTGTCGCCCTCCGCCACCGCGCGATCATTCTCGGTCATCGATGCGCGCAGCACTGTGATCGCATGCCCGGCGGCGATGGCCTCGGCTTCGGTCAGGCCGACCTGAGCGAGTTCCGGGCTGGTGTAGGTGACGCGCGGGAGGGCGGTGTAGTCGACCCGGGCTGGCAACCGGAACAAGGCGCGCCGGATGATGATGCCGGCATGGTAGCCCGCAACATGGGTGAATGCCCTCGGCCCGATGCCCATGGGATCCGCGATGTCCCCGGCGGCGAAAACACGCCTGTTGGTGGTGCTGCGCAGGCCGGCATCGGTGATGATGCCCAGCCGGCTGACAGCGACGCCGGCCACATCCAGGCCGAGGCCGTCGAAAACCGGCTTGCGCCCGGCCGCGACCAGCAGATGCGATCCCGCGATCCGCCGCCCATCGTCCAGCACCAGAACCGGGCCCGCTTCCACGGCCGCCACCTTGGCGCCTTCGATGATCGTTACGCCGCGCTGTGTCAGCGCCTGGCGCAACACGGCGGCCAGTTCGGGGTCTTCGCGGGCGGCGATCGTGCCGGCCTGCACGATCGTGACCGCGCTCCCCAGCCCGGCGAAGGCATCCGCCATCTCCAACCCAATCGGACCGCCGCCGAGGATGACCAAATGCGAAGGCTGTTCGGCAAGGTCGAACAAATTGGCGTTGGTCAGGAACGGAACCGCCGCCAGCCCCGGGATCGGCGGCACGGCCGCGGTGGTGCCGGTGGCGACCACGATGCGCCGCGCGGTCAGGCGCTGGCCGTTCACCGCGATGGCGTCGGGGGCGGCGAATCGGGCCTCACCCCGGATCATGGTGGCGCCGAGGCCACGGAACCGGGCCTCGGAGTCGTTGGGCTCGATCGCGGCGATGACGCTTTGGACGTAAGCGCGGACGGCGGCCCAATCGACGCTGGGGTTGGCGACGCGCACCCCGAACCGCCCGGCATTGCGCATGGCCTCAGCGGCATGGGCGGCGGCCAGCAGGGCCTTGCTCGGCACGCAGCCGACGTTCAGGCAGTCGCCGCCCATGCGGCCCCGCTCGATCAGCGCGACCTTCAGCCCGAGTTGGGCGGCCCCCGAGGTGACCGACAGGCCGCCGGCACCGGCGCCGATGACAATCAGGTCAAAATCAGGCATCGCGGCGCCTCCGCTTCCAGACGACCGATGCCAGGCTGAGCAGCGCGAGTCCCACCAGCGGCAGCACGACCCGGGCCGATAGCAAGGCCGAGAGGTCCGGCGCCTCCCCCGCCGCCAGGGCGTCCCCGAGTCCCGCGCCGATAGAGGTCAGGATGAAGGCCGATGGCGGCATGCCAACCAGCGTGGCGGCGGTGAAGGGCAGCAGTCCAATGCCGCTCAGGGGGGCGGCGAGATTGACCAGCCAGAACGGGAAAATCGGTAGCAGCCGAATCGCCAGCATGTAGGGAAACCCATCACGCGCCAGAGCAGCCCGCATCCGGGCCGCGATCGGCCCACCGCGCCGCGCGACGACGGCATCAAGGGCGGAGCGGGTGATCAGAAACAACAGCATGGCGCCGATGGTGGCGGCGAGGACGGAGAGAATCGCGCCGGGAATCACCCCGAACAAAAGCCCTGACAGCAGCGTCAGCGGCGCGGCCTGCGGCAGCGACAGCACCGTGGAGGCGATATAGGCCAGCATAAACAGCGCCCCTGACAGGATCGGATGCGCCGCCACCCAGGCCGTGAGCACCGCGTGCTCCCGCCCAATCGCCGCCCAGGACAAAGCGCGCCCCAGCCCGCTGCCCCAGATCGCGGCGACGGCGATGATGAGCAGGATCAGGGGAAGGGCGCGCCGCAAACCGGACATGAGCCTGCTTTGCCACGCGGCGTGGCCTGCTGTCGTGCTCTATATCGTCATGGCCCAGCTTGTCCCTACCGGATTCACAGATCGCGGGAACGAATTTCGTCTGTCTTGCTCTATATCGTCATGGCCCGGCTTGTCCCTACCGCGTTCCCTCCTCGCGGAAACGCACAATTGGCCGGTGGCGACAACGGTCTTTTCTCCCCGTCATGGCCCGGCGTGTCCGGGCCAACCCCG
>CAIUPC010000340.1 GCA_903900905.1 uncultured Acetobacteraceae bacterium | reverse complement strand
TTGCATTCCTCTCGGTGGTTATCTCCACCCCGAGAGGAATGCACATGAACGGATTGGGCGGCCTCAATAAATCCCCGAACGGCGTTGTCATTGGCTTGGTGCAACTGAAGTTGCCCGAAATCAGCAGCCGTGCCGACATCACCCGGCAGACCGAACGCATCGTGGCCATGGTGGGCAAGGCCAAACGCGGCATGGCTACGCTCGATCTCGTGGTGTTCCCGGAATATGCGCTGCATGGGCTTTCCATGGACATACGCGATGAAATTTTGTGCGATCTGGACGGGCCAGAGGTCGCCGCGTTCAAACGCGCCTGCGTCGAGCACAAGGTCTGGGGCTGTTTTTCCATCATGGAACGCAATCCCGGCGGCATGCCCTACAATTCCGGCCTGATCATCGACGATGCCGGCGCCTTGCAGCTCTATTATCGCAAGCTGCATCCCTGGGTCCCCGTCGAGCCGTGGGAGCCTGGCAATCTCGGCATTCCCGTCATCACCGGCCCCAACGGCTGCAAGCTGGCGCTGATCATCTGCCACGACGGCATGTTCCCCGAGATGGCGCGGGAGGCCGCCTATAAAGGCGCCGAGATCATGCTGCGCACCGCCGGCTACACGCCCCCGGTGCGCGAGGCCTGGCGTTTCACGAACCAATCGAACGCCTTCTGCAACCTGATGGTAACCGCCAGCGTCTGCATGTGCGGTTCCGACGGCACGTTTGACTCCATGGGGGAGGCGATGGTCTGCGACTTCGACGGCAGCATCATCGCCCATGGCACGTCGGGCCGCGCCGATGAGGTCATCACCGCTGAGGTCCGCCCCGATCTGGTGCGGGAAGCCCGCGCCGTCTGGGGGGTGGAAAACAACATCTACCAGCTCGGGCATCGCGGCTATGCCGCGGTCAAAGGCGGTGCTGGCGACTGCCCTTACACCTATATGCAAGACCTCGCGGCCGGTCGCTATCACCTGCCGTGGGAGGCGACGGTTCAGGTCACCGACGGCACCAGCTGCGGGATTCCCGCCCCGACGCGGGTCTTTCAGGCGCCCTGACCCGGTCCTCCGATGGCATAGACGGCGGGCGGCTAACCGCGCTTGCGCACGAACTCCGTGCGCAGCACCAGGCCTTTGATGGTGTCGTGGCGGCAGTCGATTTCCTCGGGGTTGTCGGTCAGCCGGATGGAGCGGATGACCGTGCCCTGTTTCAGGGTCTGGTTGGCGCCCTTCACCTTCAGGTCCTTGATGAGGGAAACGGAATCCCCATCAGCCAGCACGTTCCCCGAGGCATCGCGGACCTCCGCCCGTTCGGCCGTGGCGGCGGCGACTTCCGCCGCGGGGCGCCATTCGCCGGTCGCTTCGTCGAATACATATTCGTCGGGATCGTCTGCCATATCCGCCTCTGTTGCGTGAATCGGCCTCTTGTCCGGGCTTGCCGGCAATTCAGCAAGGGCCAAACGCCGCGCGTGGTTTTATGCCGGCGGCGACATTTCCCCTCCGACCTGCTAACCAGCATCGCGTGGCCTCAGAGCCGATCAACGCGGCCGCCGGGGCGCATACGCATTCAACGAGAGGAAACCGTCCATGGCATTCTCAATGTACGACGCCACCGTCACCATCTGCGCCCAGCAGCTGGGCGCCCTTGTGGGCATCATCGACAAGGCCGCGGCGCATTGCGCGGAGAAGAAGATCGATGAAGCCTGGCTGCTATCCGACCGCCTTGCCCCCGACATGTTCACACTGGCCCGCCAGATCCGTCAGGCGACTGATTTCGGCCGTAACACGCCGGGCCGCCTGGCCGGCGTCGCGCTGCCGGAGTTCGCGGCCGTTGACGACACCAGCTTCGCCGCGGCGAAGGAACGGGCCCAGAAGTCGCTCGACTTCGTCAACAGCCTGACCCGCGAACAGGTTGACGGGACCGAGGACAAGGACGTTGCCTGGACCGCCGGCACCCGCCAGATGGCGTTCAAGGGCGCGCGGTATGTGCAGTGGTTCGGCCTGCCGAATTTCTTTTTCCACATGACCACTGCCTACGATATCCTGCGCCATCGCGGCGTCGAACTCGGCAAGCGCGACTTCCTTGGCAGCCCCTGAGAACCAGCGTTATTCGCCGCTTTGCGCGGCTCGCCCCGCATTGCTAGAGTGCGGGGCGATTCGACCCATAAATGCTGCCCGCGCCTGCTCCGCCGCCCGGGTTTTGAGGATTTGACACCATGAAGCTGAAGGCAGACCGCGCCACCATGCTGAAGGCGCTGGCCCATGTCCAAAGTGTGGTGGAGCGGCGCAACACCATCCCCATCCTGGCCAATGTCATGATCGCGGTGCGGGACGGCAAGCTGTCTCTGACCGCCACCGACATGGAAATCGCGGTGGTGGAGGACGTGACCGCCAGCACCTCCCGCAACGGCGCCTGCACCGCCCCGGCGGCGACGCTGTATGAAATCGTGCGCAAGCTGCCTGACGGGGCGGAGGTTGAGCTCGATCATCCCGGCGGCGATGCGCAGCTGGCGTTGCGCGCCGGCCGCTATGCGACATCGCTGGTGGTGCTGCCGGTGGATGATTTCCCGTCCATGACCGCGGGCGTGCTGCCGCACCGGTTCAATCTCTCGGCGCAGACCCTGCGCGCGCTGATCGACCGCACCCGCTTCGCCGTCAGCACCGAGGAAACCCGCTATTACCTGAACGGCATCTACCTGCATGCCGCCGATAGCGAGGGCACCAAGGTGCTGCGCGCGGTGGCGACTGACGGGCACCGCCTGGCCCGGGTCGAGGAACCGCTGCCGGAAGGGGCCGCGACCATGCCCGGCGTCATCATCCCGCGCAAAACCGTGAACGAACTTCGGAAACTGCTCGACGAGGTCAACGGCAACGTCGAAATCGCGCTGTCCGACACCCGCATCCAGTTCCGCGTCGACCAGATCCTGCTGACCAGCAAGCTCATCGACGGCACCTTCCCGGAATATGAGCGCGTGATCCCGCGCGGCAATGACAAGGTCTTGCGGGTTGGCAAGAAGGACTTCGCCGACGCCGTGGGCCGCGTCGCCGCCATTTCGTCGGAACGGTCGCGCCCCGTGAAACTGTCTTTGGCCCGCGATCTGCTGACGCTCTCGGCGGCTAGCCCGGAACAGGGCACCGCGAGCGAGGAGCTCGACGCCGATCATGTGAAGTATGATTCGGGTCCGTTGGAGATCGGGTTTCAGGCGCGGTATCTGAATGACATCACCGATCAGATCGGGGAGCAGGTTGAGTTCCGCTTCGCCGATGGGTCCGCACCCACGGTGGTGCAGGACGCGGCGGATTCGAGCGCGCTGTATGTGCTGATGCCGATGCGGGTTTAGGTTGGGTACTGGCGCTCCCCTGGGCTTTGAATAAACCGCGACACAGCCTCAACAACCTGTCATCCCCGGACTTGTTCCGGGGACCAATCGCGGCACATGCGGAAACCATGCTCCCCGGGACAAGCCCGGGGACGATGGGTTTTGAAGCCCCTCATTGAATGCCTGGGGACGATGCCTTGGGTTAACGGGGCAACATCCCCGGCCTGACGGGGAGGAACCGTTCACCCCCATGCGCCTGATCCGCCTCACTCTCACCGATTTCCGCAATTACGCCGCCCTCACATGGCGCCCGCACGCCGCGATCAGCGTCTTCACCGGCTCGAACGGCACGGGCAAAACCAATCTTCTGGAAGCGGTCTCTCTGCTCGTCCCCGGCCGGGGGCTGCGCGGGGCTCGCACGGCCGATCTGGCGCGGATCGGTGGGGCCGGGGGCTGGGCGGTGGCGGGGCGCTTCGAAACCGCTGATGGCGCCCACGATATCGGCACCGGCACCACGCCCGAAGGCCCAGTCGACAGGCGGGTCTTCCGCCTGGACGGGGCAGCGCCAAGGAGCCAGGCGGAGATCGCCGCCCGCATCGCCGCCGTCTGGCTCACACCGCAAATGGATCGCCTGTTCCAGGAAGGCCTCTCCGGCCGCCGCCGCTTCCTTGATCGGCTGGTCTGGGCGCTGGAACCCGGCCATGCGCGGGAGATGGCGGCGCATGACACCGCCATGGGCAACCGAAACCGCCTGCTCGCGGAGGGCCGCCACGATCGCGCCTGGCTGGCGGGCCTGGAAGATGCCATCGCCCGCCACGCCGTCGCCGCCACGGCCGCGCGCATGGCCCTGGTGGCCCGATTGAACGCGGCCCTGGCCGGCGGAGTCGCCGGCGCATTCCCGGCCGCCCAAGCCGGCCTGCTGTGCCCGATCGCGGATCGTCTGAACGACGAGCCGGCCTTGCGGGTAGAAGACTGGCTGCGCGCCGCGCTGGAGGCCAACCGCGCCCGCGACGCCGCCGCGCATAGCAGCGCGCTGGGCGCGCATCGCACCGACCTCGCGCTGGCGGATGCCGCCACCGGCCTGCCCGCCGCGCTGGCCAGCACCGGGCAGCAGAAAGCGCTGCTGATCGGGGTTATTCTCGGCCATGCCACGCTGATCGCGGAAACCCGCGGCTTTCCGCCGCTGCTTCTGCTCGACGAACCGGTCGTGCATCTCGATCCCCATCGGCGGTCGGCTTTGTTCGGGGCGCTGGTGGCGCTGAAGGCGCAGACCCTGATCACCGGCACGGACGCCGAGACCTTCGCCCCGCTCGGCGCGGAGGCGGAGATGCTGCGGACGGGGGAGGGGACGCTACGGGGCGGGTTGGACGAGGCGTGAGTGGCTTTCGTTGGGCTACAGCTCAAAAAACCGTCATCCGCGGGCTTGTCCCCATAGGCGCTAACATAAGCGGCGACGGC
>CAIUPC010000339.1 GCA_903900905.1 uncultured Acetobacteraceae bacterium | reverse complement strand
GAGACGCGTCCTCAGACATGGAGATTCCTCCTGTTGGTTGGGGTGGGGGATTGGGGCACAGAGTGGGGGTTGTGTCATCAGCGGGGGTGGGCGGGGACGCGCCTCAGGTCGCGAAAGCCACTCCCTCTCAGCGGGCGGCACAGTACAACCAGGAATGTCCTCTGACAGCAATTATATATATCTTATGTGATATAATTATCCAGGGCTTCGGCGGCCGATCTCAGTTTAAATATAGTTATTATTATGATATAATGTCCATATGTTTTCATATATGCGTTGCGAAAACCCTCATAATATCGCCTCCACCCCCTTGCGCCGGATTACATCCAGCAATACCAAAGCCGCCCCCGTCGGTTGCTTCGTCCCCCGCTCCAACTGCGACACGTACCCCACGCTCAGATTGAGCGTCCGAGCAAATACCGCCTGACTCATCCGCGTCCGCTCCCGCAACGCCCGAATATCCGATCCGGTCAGCGGTTCAGCGGGCAAGGCCGCGCCCTTCTCCACATCCCGCAACGTGATCTTCTTGTGCCGCGCTTCGTCGATGATGCCGAGGCGATGCAGATCGTCCGCCATCTCCACGATCGCCGAGCGCAGCCGGCTCCGTTTAACTGCCGCCGCCATATTCAACCTCCTGTAACGAGCCATCTGCCAGCGACCGACCGAGCTGTTCCGCGCTCGCGGTTAGCCAGCTTTCCGCAAGTTCCCGCAAATCCGCTAATTCATCTGGATCGATATTGTCTCGCTCGTTTTTGGCAAACCCATATAGAAACACGGCCCGATCCCGTATCCGAAACGCGACCAGCACCCGGAACCCACCCGCACGGCCCTGTCCGGGACGGGCCACACGCTGCTTGATCAATCCAGCGCCGAGGTCCGCGTCGACAATCCCGCGCTCGGCCCGCTCTATAGCCTCGATCAGATCGCCATCGCCAATGCGTTCTCGCCGCACGAACCGAGCCACTGATCGGACCTTGAAAACGCGCATGATGACACCTGACAGCGATAAACATAGCACTATGGACTATGATTTCAAGGGCGATGATGCTTCTGCCGGCTGCCTCCCCCTCCAGAACCGCATCGAAATACGCGCATTGCGCCGGCCCCTCGGCCAAAGCAAAAAGCGCGATCCCGGGCCACCATCCCAAGCCGCCGCGGCTACTCCGTCCGCCCAATAACCGCCGCAGTTCCGCCCCGGGCAGCTTGCAGGAACCGGGCCAGCACCACGCGAAAGAACGTCGGTGGCAGAAACCCATATGCGCTGCTTTCTGGTCCCATCCCCGGCAAAAACCGCAAATCGGGTCCCGGCCAACCAAAGACGTTCGCCTCATTCAGCACGATCCAGGATCGCTCGCTATCCAGCCTGAGCCGGGTCTTCACCACAGCCGGAATCTCAATCGCGTCGTCGGCATAGATCGGCGCCGTATGCGTTATCGGCAGCGCATACACACGCTTTCGTCCGCCTTCATCCATGAAGGTGACAACCACGGCGCAGGGGCGGTCCTTGGCCCCTTCCTCCCGCCCCGACGCAGCCTCCCGCTCCCACAGATACGCATACCGGATCACCAATCCGGGTTGAGGATCCGGCCAGCTCACGGTTGCCAGTCTTTAAGCTCTTCATCCAGATAGGCGTATTCCGCCGGCACTTCGGCCTTGGCGATCAAGGCGAGTTCCGCATCCGTCAGCTCGGTCGCCCGAATCGCCCGGCGGTCCCGCCGCATCAGCCGATCGTATTCGCCGGCCGAGATCACGACCAACCGGTCGCGCCCGTTTTTCGTGATAGTCACAGGCTCGGATAGCGCCTGATCCGCGAGACGCCCGTACTGCTTGATGAACTCCGCTGTGGTGACTCGCATGGCGGCGCCTTTTGTGTGAATTATACATATAATATGTGTAATTCAGGTCTACGGCAAGATCAGCCCAGGCACCGCGGCGCGTCGGTAAGAGTCAGGCCCCGCAAGGCCCTCCCCTAATGCGCCTCGGCCCAGCTCTTCCCAATCCCGGTTTCCACCACCAGCGGCACCGACAGCGTCGCCGCATGTGCCATCACATCGCGCAGCAGCGCGGCCAGAGCCTCGGCCTCGGCCTCCGGCGCCTCGAACAGCAATTCATCGTGGACCTGCAGCAGCATGCGGGACTTCAG
>CAIUPC010000338.1 GCA_903900905.1 uncultured Acetobacteraceae bacterium | reverse complement strand
TTTGTTGCTGGGTCAGTTCGAGGAAGGCCTGCCGCTGTACGAGTGCCGCTGGAATCTGCCGGCGATCCGGCCCTTGCCGGGGCGGCATCGCCAGCCATTATGGCTCGGGCAGGACTCCCTCCAGGGGAAAACGATCCTGCTGCAGGCGGAGCAGGGGTTGGGCGATATGATCCAGTTCTGCCGCTATGCGCCGCTGGTGGCGGCATTGGGGGCGACCGTGTGGTTGACGGTGCCGCCGGCGATGCGGCGTCTGCTGACGGGATTGGATGGTGTGGAGCGCCTGTTCGTCTCCGACGATGTGCCGCCGCCCTATGATTTCCGCTGCCCGCTGATGAGCCTGCCGCTGGCGTTGGGCACGCGGTTGGACACGATCCCGGCGCCGGCGCGCTACATCATGGCCGAACCGGCTTTGGTCGATGCCTGGACGGCCGCGATCCCGGTGACCGGCCGCAAGCGGGTCGGGCTGGTCTGGTCGGGCAATGCCGCGCATTCGAACGATCTGCGCCGATCAATTCCGCTGGCGCGGTTGGCTCGCGCGATGGTGCCCTCGGCTGATTATTTCGGCTTGCAGACGGAATTGCGGGAGGCCGATCGCGCGGTACTGGAGGCGCGCGGCGATATCGCGATGCCGGTCGATACGACCCGCGATTTCGCCGAGACGGCGGCGCTGATTGAGACGCTGGATCTGGTGATCGCGGTCGATACCTCGGTCGCGCATCTGGCCGGGGCCATGGGCAAGCCGGTGTGGATCCTGCTGCCGCATGACCCCGACTGGCGCTGGATGCTGGGGCGGGAGGACAGTCCCTGGTACCCCAGCGCCCGGTTGTTCCGCCAACCGGTGCCGGGGGATTGGGACAGCGTGATCGACCGCGTGGCGGCCGCGCTTGGTGGTTTTTGTTTGCTCGCGTGATTCACGCCGGCTTGCGTTGATATCGACTCCACTGACGGTGCCCCAACGCCGTCATGCCGACGGAGGTCGGCATCCACGACTTAGCAGCGTCAGACAGGAGAAAGGCGTGGGTGCCGACCTGCGTCGGCATGACGGGTAACGATGGCCGTGCGTCATTCATTTTACGGACTGGCATAACGCCACCTATGGCGATCACGCTCAGTCAAACAGGGACAGGTCGATAATATCGCCCATGCGGTTGTAGCCGACATCGCTGGGGTGCAGGTGATCGCCGCAGTCGTAGATGGGCAGCATCCGCGTGGGATGGTTGGGGTCGCGCAGGCCGGCCTCGAAATCGATTACCGCGTCGAAGGCGCCGCCGGTGCGGATCCAGTTGTTCACGGCCTGGCGTTTGGCTTCGCCTTCCGGTGTGTAGGCGCCGGGGAAGAAGGTCTCGTTCTCGAACGGGGGCAGGGTGCCGCCGTAGAACTTGATGCCGCGGGCCTGGGCACGCAGAGCCAGCTGTTTCAGGCCGGCGATCATCTGTTCGGCGGTCACGGTCTCATCCGCGCGGCCGAGGCGGTTGCGGATGTCGTTGATGCCCAGGCAGATAATGGCGTGGGTGACACCGGGCTGGGCCAGCACGTCGCGGTCGAACCGGCGCAGGCCGCTGCTGCCGCGCAGATCGTGCAGGATGCGATTGCCGCCGAGGCCCTGGTTCATCACCGCCATCGTCCGCCCGCCGGGCCGCGCGAACAGCCGCCGTGCCAGCTGATCCGGCCAGCGGCAAAATGCATCATGGGTGGAGATATTGCCGTCGGTCAGGGAGTCGCCCATCGCGACGATGCCGCCGGTTGATGGCTCCGTGACCACGTCGATGCCGCTGAGGATGTACCAATCATCGGTGATCTTGCCGACGGGCATGTTGTCGTCGGCCGCGAAGTTGCCGAGCGGGGAGATGTAGTTGGTCTGGCGCGCATAACGTCCCGTGAGGCCGAAGCTCGCGGGAATGTTATCGGGCAGGTGAATGCTGACCGCGACATCGGCCAGATCGGGCAGCGCCATGTGGATGGGGTCGCTGAGCAGCATCGCGCCCGTGGCGATGGTGGCGGAGGTGGCGCCGCCGAATGTGAGCGGCTGGTTGGTGCCGGGTACCACCTGCGCACCGCCCGCCCGTTGGCCGATATGGGCGCAGCCGATACGCAGCTTACCGGTGCCATAGGCATTTGACAGACGGATTCTGAAGGTTCCGCCTCCCAGGCTGATGCGCGGGTTCATCCGCAGTGTTTGATTGGCGAGTGCGACGCCGTCAGCGGGTGACGGCGTGGCGGTCCAGGTGCCGACCCAATGGCTGGTTTTGGTCATGACGTTTCCCCTTGTGGTGTCCGGGTCCCATGGTTGCCGGGTGTGAATATTCAAGTACGAATGGCTGCCAGTTCTCCGCCGGCATTGACATATGAAGGCTTTGTTATCAGACGTTAAGCCTCACCGCTTAGTTGAACACGAAAGGACGATTCGCATGACCTCGACCCCGTTTGGGAAGAAGACCCCCTTCGGCTTGCTTGTTGCCGTGGCCCTGACGGCCGGTCTGGCCGCTTGCGCGTCCGACGACAAGATGGCTGCAAGCTCCGCTCCGGCGCCGGCCCCAGCGGTCTCCGCCCCGGCTCCGGCCCCGGCGAAGCCGATGGGCAAGATGACCCACAAGCAGCATGTTGAAGCCCTCCAGACCGCTCTGAACGGCAAGGGCGCTGCCCTGACCGTTGACGGCAAAGCGGGCCCGAAGACTGCCGCCGCTCTGAAGGCGTTCCAGAAGTCCGCTGGCCTGAAGGCCACGGGCCGTACGGACCCGAAGACGATGGCCGCTCTCGGCCTCTGATCTTTCAGTTTCGGCTGATATCGGCAAAGGCCGCTCTTCGGAGCGGCCTTTTTCGTGTTGGGCACACCACCGTTGACGTCTGCACCGTTGACCCTGGCGCGGGCCGGGAGCAAGGATGCGCGCCATGATCCTGCTCATCGACAACTACGACAGCTTCACCTTCAACCTCTATCACTTCCTGGGCGACGTCGGCGCCCAGTGCGAGGTGTGGCGAAACGACAAGATCACGGTGGAGGCCGCCATGGCGCTCCAGCCGGAAGCGATCGTGCTGTCGCCGGGTCCCTGCACGCCGAATGAGGCGGGTATCTGCCTCGACCTGATCGCCGCCGCGGCGGGGAAAATCCCGCTGCTGGGCGTTTGCCTGGGGCATCAGTCTATCGGCCAGGCCTTTGGCGGCCAGGTCGTCCGCGCGCCGGAGCCGATGCATGGCAAGGTCAGCGCCATCACCCATACCGGCACCGATATCCTGGCCGGGCTGCCGTCCCCGTTCTCCGCCACCCGCTATCACAGCCTGATCGTGGATCGCGACACCATGCCCGATGTGCTGGTGCCGACGGCCTGGACGGCGGATGGGCTGGTCATGGCGATGCACCACCGGACGCTGCCGCTGTATGGGGTGCAGTTCCACCCCGAGAGCATCGCCAGTGAGCATGGCCACGAAATCCTGGCCAACTTTCTGTCCATTGCCCGCGGTACCAATTCCCCCGCCAAAGCGGCCTGAGTTCTCATGTCCAATAACCTGAAACCCATCCTGGCCCGGCTCGCGGCCGGGGAGCGTCTGGCTGATACCGACGCCGAAGCCGCCTTCGACATCATCATGTCCGGCGATGCCACCCCCGCCCAAATCGGCGCCTTGCTGATGGCGATGCGGGTGCGCGGCGAAACCGTGGCGGAGATCACGGGTGCGGTGCGGGCCATGCGCGCCCGCATGACCGCGATCGAAGCGCCGGAGGGCGCGATCGATGTCTGCGGCACCGGCGGCGATGGGGCGGGGACGCTGAACGTGTCCTCCGCCGCTACGTTCGTCGTCGCGGCCTGCGGCGTGCCGGTCGCCAAGCATGGCAACCGGGCGCTGTCGTCGCGCACCGGGGGCGCGGATGTGCTCACCGCGCTGGGGGTGAACGTTGACGCGCCGATGGAGCGCCTGGCCTCGATCCTGCGCGCCGCCGGCTGCGTCTTCCTGTTCGCGCCGCGGCATCATCCGTCCATGCGCCATGCCGCCGGCCCGCGAGTGGAGCTGGGCACGCGCACCATCTTCAATCTGCTGGGCCCGCTGGCCAACCCGGCCCGGGTGCGGCGGCAGCTCACCGGCGTGTTCGCCCGCGAGTGGACCCGGCCGATGGCGGAAACGCTGCAGGCGCTGGGCCATGAGGCCGCCTGGATCGTGCATGGCATGGGCCTCGATGAGCTGACGGTCGCGGGGGAAAACCACGTCTCCGCGCTGGGCAATGGCATCATCCACGACTTCGTCGTCACGCCGGAGGATGCCGGCCTGCCGCGTGCCCCGATCGAGGCGATCAAGGGCGGCGATGCGGATCATAATGCGGCCGCGCTGGTGGCGATGCTGCAAGGCGCGCCCGGTGCCTATCGCGACACGGTGCTGTTCAACACCGCCGCGGCGCTGATCGTCGCCGGCCGGGCCAATAATTTGCGCGACGGCGTGGCGCAGGCGGCCGGGGCGATCGCCTCGGGCGCGGCGAGGAACGCGCTTGAGACACTGCGGCGCGCCACCGCGCCCTGATTTTGTGGAGAGGGTCGAATGACCGAGGAATCCGACGTTCTCGCGCGGATCTGCGCCGACACGCGGGAGGAAGTCGCCCGCCGTAAGGCGATGCGCGATCTGTCCGCTTTGCGCGGGGAGATTGCCGCTGCCAATGACAAGCCGCGTGGCTTTGGCCGGGCGCTGAAATCCGCTGCCGCCGAGGGCCGTTATGGGCTGATCGCGGAGATCAAGAAGGCCTCGCCTTCCGGCGGATTGATCCGGCCGGATTTCGACCCGCCGTCGCTGGCCCGCGCTTACAAGGCCGGTGGCGCCACCTGCCTGTCCGTCCTGACCGACGCGGCCTGGTTCCAGGGCACCACGGCGCATCTGATGACGGCCCGCGCGGCGGTCGATCTGCCGGTCTTGCGCAAGGACTTCATGCTCGATCCCTGGCAGATCTTTGAAAGCCGGGCGATGGGCGCGGATTGCATCCTGCTGATCATGGCGGCGCTGTCGGATGCGCAGGCGCGGGAGCTGGAAAGCGTGGCCCGCGGCCTCGACCTCGATGTGCTGGTCGAGGTCCATGACGAAGCCGAGCTGCACCGGGCCCTCGGTCTGGAGACAAGGCTGATCGGTATCAACAACCGGAATCTGAAGACGCTGAAGACCGACCTCGCGACCACGGAGCGGCTGTCGGAGCTGGTGCCGCCGGATCGGTTCCTGGTCGCTGAAAGCGGCATCCGCAACACCGAGGATTTGCGCCGCCTGGCCGCGGTCGGGGCCTGCGCCTATCTGGTGGGCGAGAGCCTGATGCGCCAGGACGACGTGACGGCGGCGACGAAAGCGCTGTTGGGATGAGCGATTTCACCCATTTCGACGCCACCGGCAACGCGGTGATGGTGGATGTGTCCGCCAAGCCGGCGACGCATCGCACCGCCACGGCCCGGGCGCGGGTGGTGATGCTGGCGGAGACGCTGGCGATGATCGTCTCCGGCGGCGCCAAGAAGGGCGACGTGCTGGGTGTGGCGCGGCTGGCGGGGATCATGGCGGCGAAGCGGACGGCGGATTTGATCCCGCTGTGCCACCCGCTGCCGATTACGGCGGTGACGGTGGATCTGACCCCCGATGCGGCCGGGAATGCGGTGGAGATCGAGGCCACCGTGCGCACCACCGGCCAGACCGGGGTGGAGATGGAGGCGCTGACGGCGGCCTCGGTCTGCGCGCTGACGGTCTATGACATGTGCAAGGCGGTCGATCGCGGGATGCGGATCGAGGCGTTGCGGGTCGTCCATAAAGATGGTGGGAAGTCGGGGGCGTTTACGCAGGCTTGATGCCGGTGCCTGCCGATCCTGCTGCGTCAAAGCCTTATCGGGATGATCCAGCACGATTGGAAGGGCGCGCCGCGGCTGATGTGGAACGGGAACTCGATCTGATGCTGGTTGGGCGGGGTGGGTGGAGCAAGTCCACCACCTGGGCTGGTAATGGGGTCCGTTATCTGGATGGCAGAGGCGGCTCCGTCATCATCAACCAGGGGTATCCCGGCGGACTTCGCGGCGAAATGGGTGATTCCGTGCACCAGGGTCCCTATGTTTAGCTTCAGCCGGGTAGCATCAGGGTGCCGTTGGCGGCCCCCTCGGGTTGTGCACGCTTCATCTGGTCGCAGATGTGGCCTTTTCTAGGGTTCGGGGACAGCTCATCTCGACATGACGGCAGTCAAGGTTTGCGGAAGTCAATCATAATTCCGTGCAAATCAATTATCCGTTGGCATGTTCCTGCGTTGTTGAAGATAAGCACATTGGGGGATGTCCCATCAGACAAGTGCACGGAATATACCAGCGAATCTCCCCGGAGGTGGTCCGGTGCCGGCCCTTGTGCGGTAAGTATTGGATGAAGGTGCATCAAACTGAGGGCGGCTTCGAAGTCATCGGGCGATTTTATTGATTTTCCATTATATCCTTTCCAGGACGCCGCGAGATCAACCAATGCCTTGCATGAGTCGCCAACAGGAACATACCAGTTATTGCCAACCAAAACATCGAGTTTGGATTGAACGTCGATCTTGTCATATTCAGAATTCGTGACTGCTTGTGAGGCGAACGGAGCTGCTATCAGAGCAAAGATAAAAAGAAGGTGCCTCACAATCAGTGAACTGCCGGAATAGTCGCGCGAAACGCAGTCGCATCGTCGCCCTCTTCAAACGAAAATTCCCATAATGCAGCCCCCCAAGCGAAGCCGGGCGGATATGATATATTCACCGACCATTTCCCCGACGTGTTCGCATTGACCCGTCCAGCGAGATTGTAGAAATCTATCCCGCTATTTTTTTCCCATAAGTCTTTGGCGACGGGGACGATATGCGAAAACGTCTCAAGCGAAAACCGGCTATGCACGGCGGCAAGCTCGCTTTTAATCCTATCGGGGGTTGGGTCTTTCTCGGTCATGTCCCGCTCGCGGTATCCTGCATAAGATGATATCACTCGGTGGGTCGCGTGGCAAGGGAGCGTCCCGCCAAAGGTAAATTTCGAGACAAAAAATCAGCCTTGTCGCATCAAGAGCTTGCAAGTCGCGAAAATTAATCCCATCATACTGCATAATCGCGGCTATGCCTGAGGCTCTACGAAAGATTGGAATCCTGCCCCGCGGCTCGCCGCGCTGACGAGGGTCTGGAGGTATTGAGAGGATGGGTGGTTCCTATCAAAAGTCGGCTGGTTCGTTCGAGCAGAACCTGCTGTGGTCGATCCTGGATCAGGACGCGGTGCCGCAGATTTTCGACATGGCCAGGGAAAATTGGGATGTCGATGCGGCATCGGCTTGGGCCGCCCTGCTGAAGCAGGGGCAATATGGCCGGTTGCGGGCGTATCGTGGGACCGGTCCCTTCGTGGCGGTTGAGCTGAAGCAGCTGTCGGTTGGTGACGTTGCTCAGGATCATGAGCTTTTCGTGGAGCCGACTGAAGCCACCGGCCAATGGCTCGGCCCGGACAAGGAAGGCACGACCATCGCCGCTGAGTAATACCAACCAGTAAAATGAATGACGCACCGGCCATCGTTACCCGTCATGCCGACCCACGGATCAAGTCCGTGGACAGGCTCCGGTCGGCACCCACGCCTTTCTCCTGTCTAACACTGCTAAGTCGTGGATGCCGACCTCCGTCGG
>CAIUPC010000337.1 GCA_903900905.1 uncultured Acetobacteraceae bacterium | reverse complement strand
GCGTGAACACCGGAGCGATGGGGGGAATGTCGTCCGACGGAACCAGGGACAACTTGGCGCCGCCCCCGTCATGCCGACGTAGGTCGGCATCCACGCCTTGCGAGGCTGCAATAGCGAAAGGCGTGGATGCCGATCTTCATCGGCATGACGGATAGTCGGGCGTCAGATCACCTTCGCCGCCCGGAGCCCTTCGATATCCGCCGCCGAATAGCCCAGTGAAGCCAGCACCTCGTCATTGTGCTGTCCGAACATCGGCGGCGGGCGGTCCACCTGCGGGCCGCCATGGGCGAATTTGAACGCCGCGACCGGCACGGTGAACGAGCCCGGCACGCCCGGCGCATCCTCATGCTTATGCAACAACCCGCGCGAGGCGATCTGCGGATCGGCCAAAGCCTCCCCCATCGTGCGCACGCGGGATGCGGGAACGTGGCGGGCCTGGAACCATTCCTCCCACTCCGCCGCCGTGCGGGTCTTCATGATCTCGCCCAGCGTTGCTTCTTCGCGTTCGTGATCGGCGTCGCGCTCGTCATTGGTGCGCTTGACCATGTCCGGGCGTTCCAGCGCGATCCACAGGCGCTTCTGCTGGCGCAGGTTCGAGGCGCCGATCATGACGTGGGACCCATCGGCGGTGATGTAGGCCATGGAGGTGGCGTGGCCGGTGCGGTTGCCGGACGGCTTGGGATGCTTGCCGTTGCGCATGTAACCGGTGACGTGCGAGGCCATCAGGATCATCGCGACATCCAGCATGGCCATGTCGACGCGCTGGCCCTGGCCCGTCCGCTCCCGCTGGAACAGCGCCGCGGACAACGCATAAGCGCCCATCGTGCCGGTCGCGTAATCGATGGCGGGGGCGCCGATTTTGATGGGGTTGACCTCGGGCGTGCCGGTCATGGCCATGATGCCGGAGGTGGACTGGATCACATGGTCATAGGCCGTGCGTTCGCGCTTCGGGCCGCCCTGACCGAAGGCGGAGAACGAGGCGTAGATCAGCTTCGGGTTGATCTTGCGCAGGTCTTCATAGCCGAGGCCCAGGGCCTCAAACGCGCCGGGGCGGTAGTTTTCGACCAGCACGTCGGCGGTGGCGACGAGCTTCTTCAGGATCTCCTGCCCCTGCGGGGATTTCAGGTTCAGCGTGATGGCGCGCTTGTTCGATCCCTGGGTCAGGAAGCCGGTGCCCATATTGGCATGGTTCAGATCGTTGTCGGAGCCGGAGTCGCGGCTCTGATCGGGGTCGGACGGGTCCTCGACTTTGATCACGTCGGCACCCATGAGGCCGAGCTGATAGGCCGCGAAGGGGCCGGCGAGGACGTGGGTGATATCGATGATCCGAATGCCTTCAAACGGGCGTGCCATGGCGGGCTTCCTCCTGCGGTTGGTTGGTCAGGAGCCTGCGGCCTTGCCCGGATGGCGTCAACACGCTTGGATGCTGGCAATGTGTGAAGAGGGGAGGGTGCGATGCCGGTCGATCTGAGAATTGAAGGGGCCGTTGCCAAGGTGGTGTTGAACCGGCCGGAACGGCTGAACGCTTTGACCTGGGAAATGCGCCAGCAACTGCGGGAACATTTCACCGAGCTGCGCTTCAACGACGCCGTGCGCGCCATCATTGTTACCGGGGAGGGCCGCGCCTTCTGCACCGGCGCCGATGTCGGCGGGATGGAGCGCAAGGACCTGAAGGGGGAGCGCGAGAAGCTCGCCGGCGGCAGCCATCTTTACATGCGCGCGCTGCATGCGATCGAGAAACCCGTCATCGCCGCGGTGCGCGGGCCGACCGTGGGCATTGGTTGGAGCATCGCGATGGGCTGCGATCTGATCGTGGCATCGGAAACCGCCCGGTTCTCGCAGATTTTCCGCCGTATTGGGCTGGCGCCGGATGGCGGCGCGATCTGGTTCCTGACCAAACGCATCGGCATGGCCCGGGCGAAGGAGCTGGTGTTCACCGGCCGTTTCGTGGACGCGCAGGAGGCGTTGTCGTTGGGCCTGGTGAACCACGTCGTGCCGGATGCGGAGCTGGAGGCGAAAGCCGACGCTCTGGCCGCCGATTTGGCAGCGGGGCCGACATTTGCGTTCGGCATGGCGAAGAAGATGTTCAATATGGCGAACGGGAGTTACGAAGAATTTCTGGATGTCGAGAACTTCGTGCAGCCGCAACTCGGCCAGACCGAGGACCATCGGGAAGGCGTGGCGGCGTTCAAGGAGAAGCGGCCGCCGGTGTTTAAGGGGCGGTAGAGGGCCCAGGGTAATTGGCAATGGGGGATGAGCGGAAAATCCCGTCACCCCCAGGCACCAAACGCGTCATCCCCGGCCACCCAACGCGCCATTCCCGGCCACCAATCCCGTCATCCCCGGGCTTGTCCCGGGGACCAATCGCGGCAGAGGCGGAAACCT
>CAIUPC010000336.1 GCA_903900905.1 uncultured Acetobacteraceae bacterium | reverse complement strand
GGTGCCGTCGCTGGATCACGTCACCTTCCAGGCGAAGCTCGGCACGCAGGGGGAGCGGGTGACGCGCCTCAAGCGCCTCGCCTCCATCATCGCCCCGCATGTCGGCGCGCCGGCCGCCATGGCCGAGCGGGCCGCCGAACTGGCAAAAGCCGATCTGGTGTCGGGGATGGTGGGTGAGTTCCCGGAATTGCAGGGCGTGATGGGCAGCTACTACGCCCTGCACGACGGCGAGCCGGCCGAAGTCGCGACCGCCATCCGCGAACACTACGCGCCCCGCGGCCCGAACGAGGTCGCGCCGAGCGCCCCCGTCTCCATCGCCGTCGCCCTGGCCGACAAGCTGGACCAACTGGTGGGCTTTTTCGCTATCGGCGAAAAGCCAACGGGCGCGGGCGATCCCTACGCGCTCCGCCGCGCCGCCCTCGGCATCATCCGCATCATCCGCGAAAACCACCTGCGGGTCGGCCTTTTGACGCTGATCAATGCGGCCGGGGAGGGGTTCCATCATCCCGGCGTTCACCCCGTCCCGCCCACCGAAATCCTGGAATTCCTGGCCGAGCGGTTGCGGGTGCAACTGCGGGCGGAAGGGGCGCGCCATGACGTGCTGACGGCGGTCTTCGCCACCGGCTCCGACGACGACATCGTCCGCCTGCTGGCGCGCGCCAGCGCGGTGGCGGGGCTGCTCGGCACCGATGACGGCACCAATCTGCTGACCGCCTACAAGCGGGCCGCGAATATTCTGCGCATCGAAGACCGCAAGGACGGCCCCCGCGCGACTCTCCCCCTCCCCTCGCGGGAGGGGGCCGGGGGGAGGGGGCAACCCCCGGAAACTGTGCGGCAGCACCCCTCCCCCCAGCCCCCTCCCTCAGGGGGAGGGGGAGAAGGGGTTTCCTGGTCCCATGACGATGCGGCGCTGTTGCGCGAACCGGCCGAAATTGCCTTGGATCAAGCGTTGGCCGGCCTGCACCACCTCGACCAGCAGCTGGCGTCCGAAGACTACGCCGGCGCCATGGCCGGCATGGCCGGCCTGCGCGCCCCGTTGGATGCATTCTTCAAAGATGTCACCGTGAACGCGCCCGAACCCGAATTACGCCGCAATCGGCTGCGATTGCTGCACCGGGTGCGTGCTACCATGGACCGTGTCGCCGATTTCTCCCGTATCGAAGGCTGAGCAGGATTGCCATGACAAAGTGGGTTTACAGCTTCGGTCCCGGCCTCAATGAGGGCCGGGCGGATATGCGCAATCTCCTGGGCGGGAAGGGCGCCAACCTGGCCGAAATGGCCAGCATTGGCCTGCCGGTCCCGCCGGGCTTCACCATCACGACCGAGCTCTGCACGGCCTTCTACGCCAATGGCCGCCAATACCCCGGCGAGCTGACCGCGCAGGTCGACGCCGCCCTGGCCTTGGTGGAAGAAGCCGTCGGCCTCACCTTCGGCAACGCCGAAAAGCCGCTGCTGGTCTCCGTCCGCTCCGGCGCGCGGGTGTCGATGCCCGGCATGATGGACACGGTGCTGAACCTCGGCCTGAACGACGCCACCGTCGCCGGCCTGGCGCTCTCCGCCAATGACACCCGCTTTGCATGGGATTCCTACCGCCGCTTCATCCAGATGTTCGGCTCCGTCGTGCTCGGCGTCGATCATCACCGGTTCGAGGAAATCATCGAACAGGCCAAGATCGAGGCCGCGGTCGTCGAAGACACCGACCTGACCGCAGAGGACTGGCAGAACGTGGTCGAGGGCTACAAGGACCTCGTCGCCCACGAAACCGGCAAGCCTTTCCCGCAGGACCCGCGTGAGCAGCTCTGGGCCGCCGTCGGCGCCGTGTTCGGATCCTGGGAGAACCCGCGCGCCAACACCTATCGCCGGCTGCACGACATCCCCGCCGATTGGGGCACCGCCGTGAACGTGCAGGCGATGGTGTTCGGCAACATGGGCCAGGATTGCGCCACCGGCGTCTGCTTCACCCGCGACCCCTCCACCGGGGAGAACATTTTCTACGGCGAATACCTCGTCAACGCGCAGGGCGAAGACGTCGTCGCCGGCATCCGCACCCCGCAGCCGCTGTCGGCGCTGAAAGCCAAGCCGGGCGAGACCCCGCTCGAAGTCGCGATGCCCAACGCTTATCGCGAATTGATGGAAGTCCGCGCCCGGCTGGAGGCGCATTACAAGGACATGCAGGACATCGAGTTCACCGTGCAGAGCAACAAGCTCTACATGCTGCAAACCCGCAACGGCAAACGCACCGCCGCCGCGTCCTTGAAGATGGCCGTGGACATGGCGAATGAGGGCCTGATCAACCGCGCCGAAGCGGTGATGCGGGTCAACCCGGCCTCGCTCGATCAGCTGCTGCACCCGATGCTGGACCCGAAAGCGCCGCGCACTTTGCTCGCCAAGGGCCTGCCCGCCAGCCCCGGCGCCGCCGTCGGCGCGGTGGTGTTCAGCGCCGATGAGGCCGAGAGCCGCGCCGCCAAGGGCGAAGCCGTCATCCTGGTGCGCATCGAAACCAGCCCCGAAGACATCCACGGCATGCACGCCGCCCGCGGCATTCTGACCACCCGCGGCGGCATGACCAGCCACGCCGCCGTGGTCGCCCGCGGCATGGGCCGGCCCTGCGTCGCCGGCGCCGGCGGCATCGCGGTTGATTACAACGCCCAGACCCTGATGACCGGCGGCAAGCTGGTCCGCGCCGGGGAGACCATCACCCTCGACGGCGCCACCGGGGAGGTCTTCCAGGGCTTCGTCGCGATGATCGAACCGGCGCTGTCCGGCGATTTCGGTACTTTGATGGAATGGGCGGACTCCTTCCGCCGCATGGGCGTGCGCACCAACGCGGAAACCCCGCTGGACGCCGAAACGGCGGTGAAATTCGGCGCCGAGGGCATCGGCCTCTGCCGCACCGAGCACATGTTCTTCGACCCGGAACGGATCGGTGCCGTGCGCCAGATGATCATGGCCAATAGCGAGGCCGGCCGCCGCACCGCGCTCGCCCGCCTGCTGCCCTTCCAGCGGGAGGATTTCCGCAAGCTCTTCACCATCATGGCGCCGCTGCCGGTGACGATCCGCCTGCTCGATCCGCCGCTGCACGAATTCCTGCCGCATGAACCCGCCGAGATCGAGCTGGTGGCCGAAGCCCTCGGCACCGATGTCGAAACCATGCACCGGCGCCTGGCGGAACTGGCGGAGGCCAACCCCATGCTCGGCCATCGCGGCTGCCGCCTGGGCGTGACCTATCCGGAAATCTACGAGATGCAGGCCCGCGCCATCTTCGAAGGCGCCATCGCGGTCGCCAAGGAAACCGGCCTGGCGCCGATCCCGGAGATCATGATCCCGTTGATCGCGACCCGGAAAGAACTGGAACTCACCCGCGCCCAGGTGGAAAAAGTCGCCGCCGAGGTTTTCGCCGAGGCCGGCCAGTCGATCGAATACAGCGTCGGAACGATGATCGAGCTGCCGCGCGCGGCGATGCTGGCCGATAAGATCGCCGAGGTCGCGGATTTCTTCAGCTTCGGCACCAACGACCTGACCCAGACCGTGTTCGGCCTGTCGCGCGACGATGCCGGCAAGGTCCTGCCCTATTACGTCGATGCCGGCATCCTGCCGAAGGACCCGTTCG
>CAIUPC010000335.1 GCA_903900905.1 uncultured Acetobacteraceae bacterium | reverse complement strand
TAGGCTTTCAGCGCCGTCAGCACCGCATCCCGCTCCACCCCCGTCGCGGCGGGGCCGGCGTCGAGATCGCCGGGAAATCCGGAAAAATCGGCCCGCACCCGGCGATAACCCCGCCGACCCGGCAGTTCTTCGATGATGTTGAAGCGGGAGAGGCCGGTGAGATTGATCAGGAACCGCCCGTCATCGGTTTCGCTGAACGAAGTCAGCCGGCCGAGGCAGCCGGTGCGATACAGGCCTGGCCCGTGTTCGGCGGGAGGGGCCTGCGGGTCCGGCTGGATCATCGCGAACATGCGCCCGGCGGCGAGCGAATCCTCGGTCATCGCGAGGTAGCGGCGCTCAAAAATATTCAGCGGCAACTTGCCTCGCGGCAGCAGCAGTGCGCCCGGCAAGGGGAACACCGCGAATTCAGTCGGCAGGTCGTCGGTACGGGGATGGAAATTGGCCATTCAGAGCAACACTCCCCAAAAGTCATCCCGTGGATCACGCATCCTGCCGCCGGTGATGAGGTGTTGGCCCATTGCGTTAGCTGAACAGGATCGCGGACAGGCGCCGGCGGGCGGTCTGGGTGACCGGCTCGTCGGAGCCCCAGGCCTCGAAGAATTTCAGCAATTGCACGCGGGCCGCGCCCTCGTTCCAGGTGCGGGCGTGCTTGACGATATCCAGCAGCGCATCCGCCGCTTTCTCCCGCTCTCCCATCGCGTTCAACGCTGTCGCCAGCTCATAGCGTGCTTCATGGTCCGCCGCGTCGGCCGCGAGGCGCGCTTCATAGGTGGCTAGCTGGGCCTGCGCCTCCCGCCCTTCGCGGGCCAGCGCCAGAGCGCTGCGCGCGCCGGAGATTTCGGCGTGTTCGGCCAGCTTCTCGGGCACTTGCTCCAGCGCTTCCAGGGCCTGTTCTTCCTGACCCAGCGCGATCAGCGCCCGCAGCAGGCCGCCCCAGGCGTCGCCGTTTTCCGGCTCTTCGGCGAGGACGGAGCTGAACAGTTCCCCGGCGGTCTGGGCATCGCCCTGTTCCAGGGCCGTCTTCGCCTCGGCCAGCACATCGGCCGTTGGCATAGTGCCGCCAGCGTTCTTCAGCAGGGTTTCGATGAAGCGCTTCACCTCCGATTCCGGCAGCGCGCCCTGGAACAAGTCGGCGATCTGGCCCTGCCAGAAGGCGACGACCGTCGGCACGGACTGCATCGGCAGGCCCATCTGAGTGAGCTGCTGCACCAGCTGGCGGTTGGCGTCGATGTCGATTTTGACGAGCTTCACCCGGCCGGCGGCGGCCTTGACCACCTTTTCCAGGGTCGGGGTCAGCTGCTTGCAGGGGCCGCACCAGGTCGCCCAGAAATCCACCAGAACGGGGACGGCGCGCGAGGCCTCGATGACCTCTTTCATGAACGTCTTCTGATCCCCGTCCATGATCATGGCGGCAGCGCCATCGGAGGGGTTTTGGCCGATAATGGTATCCATGGTGTCGAGTATCCCGAATGACGGACGAATTCGCCCACATAAATAAGGCGCCGAACCGCCATGACAAGCACCGGCCCGCTTCGCGGCTGACCATGACGCCCCGCGTGCGTTGCGTCCAGCCTTCCGCGTCATCCCCGGGCTTGTCCCGGGGACCAATCGCGGCACTAGCGGAAACCATGGTCCCCGGGACAAGCCCGGGGATGACGCTGAGGGCTCGACTGTGGCGCACGTCAATCCAAATGCGATCCGCCTGTCCTGGTACGACGACAGCCTTGCAATCTGGCGACTGTTCGGCTAACAAGAGGAATACCTCATTCTCCGATGTCTACCGGGGGGTGGCCTTTGCGGGCCGCCTCTTTTTGTTTTGGAACGCCCGCATTGTCAGACAACGAACCCAACCATACCAGCCTGGAAGCGCGCCTGACCGCGATCTTCGCGCCGACCCTCGAGTCGATGGGTTATGAAGTTGTGCGCATCGCGGTGCTGGGACGGCAGCGGCCAACGGTGCAGATCATGGTGGACCGCGCTGACGGCGCCGCGATCACCGTCGATGACTGTGAGACCGTCAGCTATCAGGTCGGCACCATGGTGCAGGTTGACGACCCCATGCCGGGCGCCTGGACGCTGGAGGTCAGTTCCCCCGGGATCGACCGCCCGTTGACCCGTGCCAAAGACTGGGTTCGTTATGCCGGGCATCTGGCGCGGGCCGAGACCGCCTTCCCGGTCGATGGCCGCAAGCGTTTCTCCGGCATCGTGCTGGGCGCGGATGAGACCAGTGCGAAGATGCGGCTCGATGACGGCAAGGAGGTTTCGTTGCCGCTGGTCGACATCCGCCGGGCCAAGCTGGTTCTGACCGACGCCCTGATCGACGCGACCACCCAATCGCCGTTACCCAACTAAGCCCCCACCAAAGAGGCATCCCATGGATACCGCCATCGCCCGCCCCGAACTTCTGCTGGTCGCCGACGCTGTCGCGCGGGAGAAGAATATCGAGCGTGAGGAAGTCCTCGAAGCCATGGAGCAGGCCATCCAAAAGGCTGGCCGCGCGAAATACGGCCACGAGAAGGACATCCGCGCCACCATCGACCGCAAGACCGGCGATGTGCGCCTGTCCCGCTGGACCGAAATCGTGGAAGCGGTCGAGAACGAAGAGACCCAGATGTCCGCGCAGGTCGCGCGCAAGCTCTTCCCCGAGAAATCCATTGGCGATCACGTCGTTGACCCATTGCCGCCGATTGATTTCGGCCGCATCGCGGCGCAGACGGCCAAGCAGGTGATCGTCCAGCGCGTGCGCGAGTACGAGCGCAAGAAGCAGTACGACGAGTTCAAGGACCGCGTCGGCGAGATCATCAACGGTGTCGTCAAGCGCACCGAGTACGGCAATATGATGGTCGAAGTCGGCAAGGCCGAGGCGCTGCTGCGCCGCGACGAGCTGATCCCGCGGGAAAGCTTCCGCAACGGCGACCGCGTGCGCGCCTATATCTACGATGTGCGGGAAGAACCCCGCGGCCCGCAGATCTTCCTCAGCCGCAC
>CAIUPC010000334.1 GCA_903900905.1 uncultured Acetobacteraceae bacterium | reverse complement strand
GCCATTTCTCACTATGTTAGCGCCCATGGGGACAAGTCCGGGGACGACGCGGAGGGTTCGCCTGTGGCGCTCGTCGATCCAAATGCGATCACCCTGTCCGCATCGCAACCATCGCGGGACAAAACGCCCGGGCCGTGGCAAACTGTCGCGTCATGCGCCAGTTACTCCTCCTCCGGCACGCCAAATCGTCTTGGGACGAGACCAGCCTGTCCGATCACGACCGCCCGCTGAATGCCCGTGGGCGCCGAACCGCATCCATCATGCGCCAGGCCATGCGCGACCTGGGGTTGCAACCAGATATCGTGTTTGTGTCCGCCGCCAGGCGCACGCAAGAGACGATGGAGTTGCTGGAGCCCTGGGACGAAACCCCTTTGATAGAGCCGATGGAATCGCTCTATCTCGCGGACGTGCCGCATCTGCTGTCGGTGCTGCGCGGCGTGGCGGAAACCGCCCGCAGCGTGATGTTTATCGGCCATAACCCGGGTCTGCATGACATGGCGCTGACACTGGTCGGGCAGGAGACGTTGGAAAACCACGCCATCGTCCATCACGCCCCTTTGCGTGGCCTGACCCAGGGTTTCCCGACCGGCGCGCTCGCTGAATTCACCGTTCCTGGTCTCTGGAGCGAAGTGGGTCCAGGTACGGCGCGGCTGGTCCGCTTCCTGACACCGCGTGATATCGGTGGTGCGGATTAAGGTGATGGAGTGGGAGCTCGCCCTTCATCCGGACGACGCGGACAACCTGTCACGATCAAAGCTCATTGGCGCCGTCAAAGGCGCCCGGCTCCGCCATCACGTCGCCCGGATGGTCTGGCATGATAGCCCGGACCGTGCGCTGCGCGCCGCCGGCCTGATCGTGGTCGAGCAACGGGGAGACTGGCGCCTTGAACGGCTGATCCCTGGCGATCGCGGCTGGCTTCCGGGTCAGCCCGCGCCTGTGTTGGCGCAGGGCGCCACTTCGGTTTTGTTGGCGGAGGGTGCCAGTTCGGTTTTGTTGGCGCACGGCGCCAAAGCGGCCGCGCTCGGTGACCAGGTGCCGGATCAGATCGTCCCCGTTGCCGCGTTTGACGGGCGGATGACGACCATCGCCGCCCTTGCCGGCGATATCCCGGTGACGCTGCGCCTGTTGCGGGGCGATCTGCGCGGCGTGATGACCACGGTGCCGGTCTGCCGCCTGTTGTTCGATGGGCCAGATGAGGCGGTGCGCAGCCTCGCTTTGTCCCTGACCGAGGTCTTTCGCCTCACCGTTCCGCGCGCCAGCCTCGCGGCTGAAGCTCTGGCCGCCGCGGAAGGCTGGGTACCGCCGCCCCGGGGACTGGGCGCGCCCGATCCGGTTACCAGTCTGACCGTGGCCACCGCGTTCGCCGCGATCATCGGTCATCTGACCGATGTCATTCTGCATTACGCCCCCCTGGCCGAACGGGAGGGGCGATTGACCGAGCCCGTGCATCAGATGCGCGTCGCGGTGCGCCGGGCTCGTTCCGTGATCGCGGTCTTTGGCCATGCCATGCAGGCACCGGTTGTGAGTGAGGCGGGGCGGGAACTGAAAGCGCTGGGCGCCGTGCTGGGTCCGGCGCGGGACCGGGATGTGTTCGTGACTGAAACCCTGCCACCGATCATCGCGGCTTTTCCCGCGGATGAACGGTTGGGACGGTTGCTGGTGGCGGCGGAAAAGGCGCGGGCCGAGGCCCATGCGGCGCTGGATCAGTGGCTGATCGGGGCGTCATTCCGCCGGATGGCTGTTTCGCTGGCCTGGTTGGCCGCGAGCAGTGATTGGCACGCGGCGCTCGAACCCGAGCGGCACGCGCTGGCAGCGATGCCGGTGCCGGAATTCGCCGCGATTGTGCTCCGCCGGCGCTGGAAGCAGTTGCTCGCGGCCGGGAAGGGGATCGAAGACCTGCCGGTTCCCGCGCTGCATGGCTTGCGGCTGCGGGTGAAGCGCACGCGCTATGCGGCTGAGGTGTTCACCCCCGGGCAGCATGCCAAACCGGCGCTGCGCCTGTTGCGCCGGTTGAGTGTGCTGCAACAGCGGCTCGGCCTGCTGAACGACGGCGCGGTCGCGGAAACGTTACTGCATCAGCTGGGCGGCCCGGCCGGGCGCCACGGCTACGCGGTTGGCCTGATTCTCGGCTATATCGGCGCCGGTGCGGCCGGCGCCCGCCCGGGCATTGTGGCGGCCTGGGATAAAATTTCAAAAACCCCGCCATTCTGGGCTTGACCGAGTCCCATTAGCCCGGCATCCCCGAAGTCCTGCCGAACGTCCATTGTCGCGGGGGTCAGGGGCATGCCGATCAACGTTCGACGCCGTATTTTCCGTTCTGGCGGCTTGCCCGCGATGGGGGTGGTGCGTCCCAACCGGCGCATGACCCTGGGTGTTCTGGCGGGGGCCTTGTTATTGACCAGCGGCTTTTGGGCCACGCTGGGCCCCTCGGAAGCGCCGGCTTCGGCGGTTCCTGAAATCCGCGTGTCCGCGGCGGCGGCGGATATTTCGGTCATTGACGGCGGCACGCTGCGCATGCCTGAACGCGTGGTGCAGCTGGCCGGCATCGAACCACCGCCCCGCGGGCAATCCTGTATCACTCTTGATCGGCGTCCGGCTGATTGTGGGGCAGAGGCCGCGCGCGCCTTGGCTGCGCTGCTGCACCGCGGGCCGGTCGAATGCATCCTGCAAGGCGCGGGGCGGTCCGGACGGCCGATGGCGGTATGCTCCCAGGCCGGTGTGACGCTGAACACCGCGCTGGTTCTTGCGGGTTGGGCCCGTAGCGATGGCTCCGTGCCCGGCATGGGCGACGCGGAAGCCCTCGCCCGCACCGCCCGGCGCGGGCTTTGGGCGGCGCAATAGGGCCGGTTCGCACGCGGGTGGGTGTGGCGCCTGACCGCAATCTCCCTTCGAAAAGCAGGTCTTGCGCGAAAGATCATGTCCGGCTGGGTGGCTGTGGCGTAATGCCGTGTGTGACTCATCTGTCATCTTGACCGGTGCGGCAAGCAATTAACCACATTCTGGTTAAATAAGTCTATTGCATTGCACCATAACGCTTTTTTGCACCTTGTGCTTGCCTGGCGTCCGCAGCCATGGCACCTGTACTCTCGACATCCCGGCGTACGCGCCCGGTGCACACAGGTGAGGAGCAACGCGATGGCCCAGGCGGCGGAATCACGGAAGCGCGGCAAGACCAAGGAAGCCGCGGTTAACCAGCCTCAACTCCTGGATGCATACCGAACGATGCTGTTGATTCGTCGATTCGAAGAAAAAGCAGGTCAGTTGTATGGCATGGGGCTCATCGGCGGCTTCTGTCATCTTTATATCGGCCAGGAAGCGGTCGTGACCGGCATGCAAATGGCGGCCGGGGAGGGGGATCAGGTCATCACCTCCTACCGCGATCACGGGCATATGCTGGCGGCGGGCATGGAAGCGCGCGGCGTGATGGCGGAACTGACCGGGCGCTCGGGCGGGTATTCGCGCGGCAAGGGCGGCTCCATGCATATGTTCAGCAAGGAGCGCAATTTCTTCGGCGGCCATGGCATCGTCGGCGCGCAGGTCAGCCTCGGCAACGGGCTGGCCTTCAGCAACTGGTATCGCGGCAATGACCGCGTCAGCCTGACCTATTTCGGTGACGGCGCCTCCAACCAGGGGCAGGTGTATGAGAGCTTCAACCTGGCCGCCATGCTGAAGCTGCCGGTGGTGTTCATTATTGAGAACAACAAATACGGCATGGGCACCGCGGTCGACCGGGCCTCGGCGTCCCACGATCTGTCGAAGAACGGCGCGCCCTGGGGCATTCCGGGGATCAAGGTCGATGGCATGGATGTGGTCGCGGTGCGCGAAGCAGCGGACCTGGCGATCAGCACCTGCCGCGCCGGCAAGGGCCCCTATCTGCTGGAAGTGGAAACCTACCGCTATCGCGGCCATTCGATGTCCGACCCCGCCCGCTACCGCACGCGGGAGGAAGTGCAGGCCATGCGCACCCAGCATGATTGCATCGAAAACGTCCGCCACAAGCTGGAAGCCATTGGCGTTGAAGAAGCGGCCTTCCGCGCCATCGACGACGAGGTGAAGGGCATCGTGCAGGATGCCGCCGACTTCGCCCAGACCAGCCCGGAGCCCGATGAGGCCGAGCTGTGGACCGATATTTTGGTGGAGGGCTAAGCCTTGGCGACCCAGATACTGATGCCGGCGCTCTCGCCGACAATGACCGAGGGCAAGCTCGCCCGCTGGCTGAAAGCCGTTGGCGATAGCGTCAAGGCCGGCGACGTGATCGCCGAGATCGAGACCGACAAGGCGACCATGGAGGTCGAGGCGGTTGATGAAGGCACGATCACCGCGCTGCTGATCCCCGAGGGCACTGAAGGCGTGGCGGTGAACACCCCGATCGCCGAGCTGTCCGGCGGGACCGAGATGGCGCGCCCGGCGCCGGTTCCCATGGCGGCACCCGCGCCAGCGCCGGTTGTCGTGGCGGCCCCCGTTGCCGCGCCCGTCGCGGACAAGGATTGGGGGGAGACCAAACCGACGACCGTGCGCGAAGCGCTGCGTGACGCGATGGCGCTGGAAATGCGCCGCGACGGCGATGTGTTCCTGCTGGGGGAGGAAGTCGCGCAGTACCAGGGTGCCTATAAGATCAGCCAGGGCCTGCTCGACGAATTCGGCGCCAAGCGCGTCATCGACACCCCCATCACCGAGCACGGCTTCGCCGGCATGGCCGTCGGCGCCGCCCTGAACGGGTTGAAGCCGATCGTGGAGTTCATGACGTTCAACTTCGCCATGCAGGCGATGGATCACATCATCAACTCCGCCGCCAAGACGCTCTATATGTCCGGCGGGCAGATGGGTTGCCCGATCGTCTTCCGCGGCCCGAATGGCGCGGCGTCGCGCGTTGGCGCCCAGCATTCGCAATGCTATGCCAGTTGGTACGCGCATGTGCCGGGGCTGAAGGTGGTTGCGCCCTGGTCCTCGGCGGACTCCAAGGGGCTGCTGCGGGCGGCGATCCGCGATCCGAACCCGATCATCTTCCTGGAAAACGAGATCCTCTACGGCCAGACCTTCGATTGCCCGGTGGATGAGGATTTCATCCTGCCCATCGGCAAGGCGAAGATCGAACGCGCTGGCTCCCACGTCACCATCGTCGCCTTCTCCATCATGGTGGGCGTGGCGATGGAAGCGGCGAAGGTGCTGGCGGAGCAGGGGATCGAGGCGGAGGTGATCAACCTGCGCAGTTTGCGTCCCTTGGACATCGACACCGTCGTCGCCAGCGTCAAAAAGACCAACCGCCTGGTGACGATCGAAGAAGGCTGGCCCTTCGCCGGTATCGGCGCCGAGGTGGTGATGCAGGTGATCGAGGGCGCGTTCGACTGGCTCGATGCCCCGCCGGTGCGGGTGCATGGCAAGGACGTGCCGCTGCCCTATGCCGCGAATTTGGAAAAACTGGCTTTGCCGCAGCCGTCATGGGTTGTCGAAGCCGTCAAGAAGATCGTCTGACCAAGGAGCCACACCATGGCCACCAATATTCTGATGCCGGCGCTGAGCCCGACGATGACCGAGGGCACGCTGGCGCGCTGGCTGAAAAAAGAGGGTGACTCGATCAAGGCCGGCGACGTGATCGCCGAGATCGAGACCGATAAGGCGACCATGGAGGTCGAGGCGGTGGATGAGGGCATCCTCGGCAAGATCCTGGTTGTTGATGGCACTGAGAACGTGAAGGTTAACGCGCCGATCGCGGTGATGGTGGATAAGGGAGAGGCGGCCCCGAGCGGGGCGGTGGCTGCGAAGGCAGCGCCGGTCGCGGCCCCCGCCGCTGTGGTGGCTCCGGTTGCTATGGCTGCCGCACCGGTCGTGCGCGCGGCCGGCGACCGGGTTGTCGCGTCGCCGCTGGCACGCCGGATGGCGTCGCAGGCGGGGATCGATCTGACGACGTTGGCGGGTTCCGGCCCTGGCGGGCGGATCGTCCGGGCGGATATCGAGGCGGCGCATAAGGGTGTTCCGGCGGCTGCCCCGGTCGCCGCGCCGGTCGTGGTTGCGCCCGCGCCAGTGGCCGCCGCGTCGGCTCCGGCCCCGAAGGCGCCCGCCGCCGCGATCGCGGCACCGCATTCGCTGGTGCCGCATTCGTCGATGCGCAAGGTCATCGCGCGGCGTCTGACGGAGGCAAAATCCTCCATCCCGCATTTCTACGTCTCGATGGATGTCGAGCTCGATGCGATGATCGAGTTGGGCGACAAGTTGAACGCGAAGTCGCCGGCGCGGGATCAGCCGGGTGCGTATTTCATCACCATCAACGATTTCGTCATCAAGGCCACCGCCGCCGCGCTGCGGAAGGTCCCGGCGGTGAATGCCAGCTGGACCGACGATGCCATGGTTTTCTATGACGACGTCGATATCAGCGTCGCCGTGTCGATCCCCGACGGGCTGATCACGCCCATCGTGCGCAAGGCGGACCAGAAGGGCCTGCTGACGATCAGCCGGGAGATGAAGGACCTCGCGACCCGCGCCCGGGCCGGCAAGCTGAAGCCGGAGGAATTCCAGGGCGGCGGCTTCTCGATCTCCAACATGGGCATGTTCGGGGTGTCGTCATTCAGCGCCATCATCAACCCGCCGCAGGCCGCGATCCTGGCCGTCGGCGCCGGGGCGAAGCGGCCGGTGGTGAAGAACGGCGAACTGGCGATCGCGACGATGATGACGGTGACGCTGAGCGTGGATCACCGGGTGGTCGATGGCGCACTGGCGGCGACATGGCTGAAGGCGTTCAAGGGGATCGTGGAAGATCCGTTGAGCCTGATGCTGTGAGCCGGATGGGCCCTACCGAATTCACAGAGCGCGGAAACGATTTTCGCGCGTTCTGCTCGACAACGTCATGGCCCGGCTTGTCCGGGCCACCTATCGCGGCACGGTGCGGTGGGGGTGGCCCGGACAAACCGGGCCATGACGGGGAGAAAATACCGTTGTCTTCACCTACCAAATTTTCGTGTCAGCGATCTGTGAACGCGGTAGGGGTGGGCCGGAACAGCGGGGCGTTTGGTGGCCTGTGTCCCAGGCGTCATCCCGCCCCTCGTCATCCCCGGGCTTGTCCCGGTGATCACGGGAGACGTGGCGGCGGGAAGCGGGCCAGCGTCCTGTGACCATCCGCGACGCAACCCCAACCGATATCCCCGACGTGCTGCGCCTGATCCGCGGCCTCGCGGACTACGAACGGGTCCTGCACCGTTTCACCGCGACCGAAGCCGATCTGCACGCGATGTTGTTCGGAGCGCACCCAGCCGCTTATGCGGTTCTGATCGATCACGAAGACACCCCGGCCGCCGGCATCGCTCTGTTCTACTACAAGGTGTTCACCTTCACCGGTCGGCGGGGCATCTTTCTGGAAGACCTGTTCGTTGAATCCGCGCATCGCGGCGCCGGGCTGGGGCTGGCTTTGCTGCGCCACCTCGCCGCCCGCGCCCTCACGGAGCAATGCCTGCTGGTCGAATGGCACGTCCTGAACTGGAACCAGCCGGCCATCGACTTCTACGAGAAAATCGGCGCCACCCAGGTGCGGGATTGGCAAGTACGGCAACTCGCCGGCCCGGCTCTCGCCGCGCTGGCGCAAGGAGCATCCCATCATGGCTGAGCAAAGTTTCGACCTCATCGTTCTCGGTGGCGGACCCGGTGGCTACGTCGCGGCCATCCGCGCTGCCCAGCTCGGCATGAAAACCGCGCTGGTGGAGCGGGAGCATCTCGGCGGCATCTGCCTCAACTGGGGCTGCATCCCCACCAAGGCGCTGCTGCGCTCCAGCGAAATCTGGCACATGCTGCACCGGCTGGAAGAATTCGGCATGTCCGCCGACAATTTCAAATTCGACATCGCCAAGATCGTCGCCCGCAGCCGCGGCGTGTCGCAGCAGCTTTCCAACGGCGTCGGCTTTTTGATGAAGAAGCACAAGATCACCGTGATC
>CAIUPC010000333.1 GCA_903900905.1 uncultured Acetobacteraceae bacterium | reverse complement strand
CCGGAGTTCTTTATCGGGCTGCTGCTGGTGCTGGTGGTGGCGCTGAACCTCGGCTGGCTGCCGGCGACGGGTTATATCCCGTTCAGCGAGGACCCGGTGGAGTATGTGGCGCGGCTGACCTTGCCCTCGATCACGCTGGGCGTCGGCCTGGCGGCGGAGCTGGCGCGGCAGGTGCGCGGGGCGATGATCGACGTGCTGTCGCGCGATTACATCCAGACGGCGCGTGCCAAGGGCCTGTCGTCGCTGTCGATCATCGTGAAGCACGCGTTGAAGAACGCGGCGATCCCGTTGGTGACGGTGCTGGGCCTGCAAATCCGGCGGCTGCTGGGTGGCGCGGTGATCGTGGAGCAGATCTTCGCCATGAACGGCGTTGGCTCCTTGGCGGTGCGGGCGGTGTTCCTGCGCGATTTGCCGGTGCTGCTGGGCGTGGCGCTGACGACGGCGACGGTGGTTTTGTTCGTAAATCTGTTGGTGGACATGTCTTACGGCTATTTCGATCCGAAGGTGCGGACCGCATGAGCGCGACCGTCCTTCCCGCCGCGCAAGCGGTCGCGCTGCCACCGAGCAGCACCTTCTTCGGGCGCTTCTGCCGCAACCGGACGGCGCTGGTATCGGCGATTTTGCTGCTGATCATCGTGCTCGTCGCGGTGTTCGCGCCGTATCTGGCGCCGCACGATCCGGCCAAATCATCGCTGCGCAATATCCTCAAGGCGCCGACATGGCTGCATCCGCTGGGGACCGACGATCTCGGCCGCGATGTGCTGAGCCGGCTGATCTTCGCGTCGCGGCTATCGTTGATCGCCAGCGTGCAGGCGGTGGTGATCGCGCTGGTGATTGGGCTGCCGCTGGGGCTGATCAGCGGCTATGTGCGCGGCTGGACCGATACCATCATCATGCGCCTGAACGATGCGCTGATGAGCTTCCCGGCCTTGATCCTGGCGGTGGTGATCGTGGGCATGCTCGGGCCGAGCCTGACCAATGCGATGACCGCGATCGGGCTGGTCTATGCGCCGCGCATCATGCGCGTGGTGCGCGGCAGCACGCTGTCGGTGCGCGAGGAGGTCTATATCACCTCCGCCCGCGCGACGGGGTGCAGCGACGCCCGCATCATCGCCTTGCATGTGCTGCCCAATGTCACCGGCCCGCTGGTGGTGCAGGCGACCGTGCTGATGGGTCAGGCTTTGCTGGCGGAGGCGGGGTTGAGCTTCCTCGGCCTGGGCGTGCAGCCGCCGCAGGCGAGCTGGGGCGCGATGCTGGGCACGGCGTTCCCCTATATGGCGGACTCGCCGACGCCGACGATCGCGGCGGGGCTGATTATTTCGGTAACCGTGCTGTGTTTCAATTTGATCGGTGACGGCATCCGCGATTCCGTCGGCCGCATGCGCCGGGCGGGGGATTGATCGCGATGCGTATCTGGACATTCTCTGCTTCCTCCCACCGGCGAGGGTTGGGGGGCGGAAAGATCACCTATGGCGGTCCCACGTTAAGCCCGTCATCCCCGGGCTTGTCCCGGGGACCAATCGCGGTACAAGCGGAAACCATGGTCCCCGGGACAAGCCCGGGGATGACGGGTTGTCAGGCCTCGGCCCACCTGGGCAGACGAAAAATCGTCATTTTGAGCGGACGGGGG
>CAIUPC010000332.1 GCA_903900905.1 uncultured Acetobacteraceae bacterium | reverse complement strand
GCGAAGGATGCGGGCAATCCCACCGGTGCCATTTCGGCATAATCACGTAATCCCGGGCCGCTCAGCCGGTACGACCGACCACCCGAGAGGGCTGGAAGCTGGACGATGACGGTGGCGGAGGTCTCCGGCGCCTCATGCGTCCCCGGTGAAAACCGGGTCAGATCGGGCAACCCAATCGAGAAAGCGAAGGCAGCCCGCGCCGGGTCACCTTCCGCCGGGGCGCCGCAGTGAAACGCGATCCAATCCCGGGCAGAAGCCGCCCCCGGATCAAGCCATAACGGCGTCTCCTGATCGGCCAGGGTCAGCAATACGGCGGCGGCGGCGGCACAAAGCGGCGATGGCGGCAGCACCAGGTCCACATCATGCATCCGCCCCGGCCGCGACATCGCGTCCAGCACGGCGCGAAAGCAGCGCTGCGCATCGCCCACCGGTTCGGCGAAGCCGGCGGTCAGGGGCGCGCTCATGAGCGGGTCGTCTGCAGGGTGAAGAAACGCACCTTGGTGGCCTCCGCCTTCGCCGCGATGGCGTCCCGGCGTTCCTGTTCCGCCGCCTCCAACGGCGCGACAACCGCGCGTTCCAGCGATTCGGTGTGCTGTGGCTGCTGCATGAGCGCATCCACCAGCGCTGCCAGCGTGGCATGGCGGCTATCCCGGCCGCGCACATAAGCATGGCCAATGAGGCCATCCACCGTCCGCACCGTGCAGCGGGTAACAGTCATTTCCCCGAGGTTGAACGGTGCCCCGCCGCCGCCGGCCCGGCCACGCACCATCGCCAGCCCACCTTCGGGGCCGCGAATCAGGGTATAGTCCGGGATTTCGCCCCATTCGCGCAGCCGAACCGCGATCGAGTCGGCGGAGGCCCGGGCCAAAACCGACATCCACCGCTGGCGAACCGCATGATGATCCGAATTCGTCGGCATATCTTGCATGTGTCATCCAAAATCATCTAGACATCCGGACAACTAACCGCCTATCACGCTGACGTCAACGATCAAACACGCCCGGCCAGCCGCTTTGGATGAAACCTCCGTGAACGTCGAACATCCCGCTCCCGCCCCTTCCGAGCCGCCCATCAGCCGTCAACCCGGCCTGGCGCTCTGGCGTCAGATCGCCGCCAGCCTGCAAGGCCGGATCGCCGATGGAACCTACGATCCCGGCAGCCAATTGCCGACGGAGGCCGAGCTGTCGGCCACGTTCAACGTCAACCGCCACACCGTACGCCGCGCGATCGAGGAACTGTCCCGCGATGGCCTGGTCCGGGTCGAGCAGGGACGCGGCACCTTCGTGGCCGAGGATGTGCTGGATTACGCGGTCGAAGCGCGCACCCGCTTCTCCGAATGGATCAGGCGGCACAACAAGGAGCCATCTGGCCAGATCCTCCAACTCAAGGAGGTTCCGGCCGACACGCTGGTCGCCAATGCGCTGGGCATCCGCCCGGGTGGCCGGGTCGTCATGCTGGAGCGCCTGGGCCTGGCCGATGGTCGGCCGGTCAGCCTGACCAGACACCATTTTTCGGCCCGGCTCCGCGGCATGCAGGAGGCTTTGCGCAACCAGGACGGCATCACCGCGGCCCTGCAATCAGTCGGGATCGACGACTATCTGCGCCAATCCACCCGCGTCAGCGCCCGCCTGCCCACCCCGGCAGAAGCCGACCTGCTGCGGATGCCGCGCAACCGGCCGGTGTTGGTGGCGGAGAACCTGAATGTGGACAAAGACGGCACCGTCGT
>CAIUPC010000331.1 GCA_903900905.1 uncultured Acetobacteraceae bacterium | reverse complement strand
GGGGACCATGGTTTCCGCTTGTACCGCGATTGGTCCCCGGGACAAGCCCGGGGATGACGCGGAAGAGAGGCCGTCGCCACATATGTCAGCGCCCATGGGGCTTGTCCCGGGGATGACGGGTTTTAGAAGCGTAGCCCATCCGGGCAACAGGACAATGCGAGCGCCCGTGCGTCAATACGCGCCACGGGCCAGCAGAACGGCCGGGACGGTGCGCAGAAGGATCAGCAGATCCATCAGCACAGTCCGGTTACGCAGATATTCGATATCCAGCTCCACCTGACGTTCAAAGGGTAAATCGGCGCGGCCGCTGACTTGCCACAGGCAGGTCAGGCCCGGCTTGGCCTCCAGCCGCCGCATTTGCGCCGGGGTGTAGCGGGCCACTTCCGATGGCAGCGGCGGACGCGGGCCAACCAGCGACATGTCCCCGATAAGCACGTTCCACAGCTGCGGCAATTCGTCGATCGAGCTGCGGCGCAGCAGCCGGCCGACAGGCGTCACCCGCGGATCGCGGCAGAGCTTGAAGGTCACCCCTTCGGCGCCATGCTGGTTCTGCGCCACGAGCGCCGCCCGCCGCGCCTCCGCATCGATATACATGGAGCGGAATTTGAACAGGCTGAACGTCCGGCCATCCTGCCCGACGCGGGTTTGCCGCAGGAAGGCAGCGCCGGGGGAGGTCAGGCGCACGGTGGCCGCGACCGCCAGGAACAGCGGCGCCGCCAGAGCCAGACCGACACTGGCGCCAACGATGTCGATGATGCGTTTCAGGGTCAGGTCCGCGCGCTGTAGTGCCTCCTGCTTCTGCGGCAGCACATCAATCGCGGCGCGCACGATGACTTCCGGATTGCCAGCGATATAGCGGCGCCACATCCGGCGCGGCTCCTGATAAAGACGGTAGGTCCACTCCATGCCCGTCTGCCGCAGAATCCGGGGCGCCCGCGGAATGCGGCCCGACAAGAAATCGAACAGACCGCCGACACCGACTGTCATCGAAGCGCTCAGGCGGTCGGCGACGCGCCGCAACCAGACGTCCTGGCGCGGCACACCCATGGCCACCAGCACGACGTCAGCCCGGGTCGCGTTGATATCGGCGATGACACCGGCTTCTTCGTCCGCCGTGAAGAAACCGTTGCGGGTCCCGACGATCTGCAGGCCCGGGCAGGTCCGTTCGAGACTGGCGGCGGCGGCCTCGGCGACGCCTTCGGTGCCGCCAAGCAGATAGATTGAGTGTCCGGATGCGGCGAGGCGGCGGCCCAGCGCCGGGATCAGATCCGTCCCGTTCAGGTTTTCGACAATCCTGGTGCCACGCATCCGGGCGGCCAGCGCCAGGCCCGATCCATCCGGCAGCAGGACGTCAGCGTCCTCCAACGCCGCCCGATAGGTTTCGTCCCGGGCCGCCTGATTGACGCAATGGGCATTGACGAACGCGACCCGGGTCCGCTCCCCGGCTGCCAGGCGTGCGCACAGCCATGTCAGGGCCACGTCCGCGGTCGTATTAATGATTGGCAGGCCAAACAACCGCGTGACCGGCGGCGGATCGTACGCGGGTGACCAGTTAAGCGGTGAAGGCAGCGGAATGTCATTGGGACGGAACTGCATGGCAAACTCCAGGACGTGTTGCCTGGGGTTGCTTCCGCAGGTCGCGTGCCATTATTTTAATTCATTGAAAAATATGCGTTACCCAATTTTTCTTGTCCTGCTGCCAGGCAAAACCATTGCATAGTGGGAGAACCCGGTCTCCCGAACTGCGCGGGCCTCGCAAATTAGGACGACGTATTTCAGGGCCGATGACGGTTTCATCCGGCAATCATATATATAGTATGATCCCGGAATGGGATTGTCCCGGATGGCCGAGGGTGCCTGCCTCTGGCGTCGTCACGCGGTGTTTCAAATTGCGATTCCGCCCTCCCGATTTGCGAAAAATCGCGAAATGCAAAATGGGATGGCACGGAAACTCCCTTATAACCGATTGTATTATAATAATTTTTTCCGGAACTGCGGCTTGGCCTGAAATTTGAAACTGCTGGGTAGCATCACATTCCTCAGGACCCAGCATGGCCGCCCCAGAACCAACCCAGCCGCCCCCATTGTTCACCGTGGTCATGCCGGCCTATCAGGCCGCGGGCACGATCGCGATCGCGCTGCGCAGTGTTCTGGCGCAGACCGAGCAACGCTTTGAATTAATCGTTGTCGATGACGGCTCACCGGACGACAGAGCGACCGTTGCGGAAGCCGCCGCTTCGGGTGATCCGCGGGTGCGTATCATACGCCAGCGCAACAGCGGTCCCGCGTCGGCGCGGAACCTTGGCATCGCATCGGGGAAGGCGCCGTTCGTTGCTTTCCTCGATGCCGATGACCGCTGGTCACCGGATCTGCTGGCGCGGCATCATGCCCATTTCCGCTCTGATTTTACCCTGGGTGTCTCGTTCGCCCGCTTCTGCCTGTACGACGCAACGCTGACACAGCCCGGCCGGATTTCCGCCCACGTTGCCGATTTGCACCTTGCCCATGTCATGGGTGAGAACCCGGCTTGCACCACCTCCAATCTGGTCGCGCGGCGCGACGTGTTCCGCGACGTTGGTGGTTTCGACGCCACCCTGACGCATGCCGAGGATCAGGAATGGATTGCCCGGGTGCTGTCGACCTCCGCCTGGTGCGTCCGCGGTCTGGATGCGGTTCTGGTCGATTACCGCACCTCAACCGCCGGTCTGTCCGCCGATTTGGAGCGGATGCAAGCGGGTTGGCGGTTGATGATCGAGCGGGGGCGTTCCTACGCGCCGCACAAGGCAACCGCGGCGGAACGGCAGGCCTCAGCGCTGTTCGAGCGCTATCTCGCCCGCCGGGCCCTGCGCACCGGTCAACCGGCCTGGCGTGCCTGCGCGCATCTGCTCGCGGCGATCCGGCATAGCCCCCGGACGTTGATTACCCACAGCCCGAAACGAACAGCTCTCACCATCGCTGGCGTATTCGCGGCCGCAATCCTGCCGGCGTCGCTGGTACGCGCCGCGATCACGCGTTGACGGAAGGAACCAACGACATGCGCCAGAGCCCAAAGCCGACCGTCAGCGTCATCATGCCGGTCTATAACGTTGAACGCTTCGTCATGCAGGCCATCTGGTCGGTGCTCAACCAGACCTATACCGATTTTGAGCTGATCATCGTCGACGATGGCGGCACCGATCGCAGCATCCCATTGTGCCAGGCCCTGATCGATCCGCGCATCCGGATCATTAGCCAGCCGAACCGAGGCCTGGCCGGCGCCCGCAACACCGGCATCGCGGCGGCCGCCGGCCAGTTCATCGCATTGCTGGATTCCGATGATTGCTGGATGCCGGAGAAGCTGGAGCGTCACACCGCCCATCTCATCGCCAATCCGGACGTTGGCGTCAGCTACGCCGGCGCTTCCCTGATCGACGAAGACGACGCCCCGATCGGCATCAGCCAGCGGCCGCGTTTGGGCACAGTCACCGCCCGGCACGTGTATTGCGGCCAGGTCGTTCAGAACGGCTCCATCCCGGTGTTCCGGCGGGAAGCGCTGGAGGATGCGGCGATCCGGCTGCCTGACGACGAGCGCGTGTACTATTTCGACGAATCGTTG
>CAIUPC010000330.1 GCA_903900905.1 uncultured Acetobacteraceae bacterium | reverse complement strand
TCGGTTGTGAACACCGGCACGATCCAGGCCGCGGGCGGTTCGGGCATCTGGCTCTACAGCGGCAGTGCCAAAATCGGCTCGGTGACCAACAACACCGGCGGGATCCTCAGCGGCGGCGATGCCGGTTTCACGCTGGCCAATGGCACGGGGATCGGCACGAGCACCAACAATGCCACGATCACCGGCGGCAGCAACGGCATCAACAATCTCGGCTCCATCACAACCCTCACCAACAATGCCCTGGTGCAGGCGACCGGCACCGCGGGCGTTGGTGTCAAAGTGGGCTCCACCGGCACGATCGCGACGATCGGGAACACGGCCGGGGCGACGATCTCGGGCGCTGCTTCGGCTATTGCGGACGCGGGCAACATCGGCACCGTGACCAATGCCGGCACGATCTCTTCGGCTGGTTCGGCGGTCGCCATCGCATCCGGCGCCACGATGGCGGTGCTGGGCAACACGGGCCAGATCCTGTCGACCGGCAGCGCTGGTTCGGCGGTCAATGTTCTGAGCGGGGGGAGCCTCGGTGCTCTGAACAACACAACCGGTTCGATCGTCGCGAGCGGCACGCTCGGCAGCGGTCTGGTGGTTGGCGGCACCGTCGGCACGCTCAGCAATGCCAGCCTGATCCAGGCTGGTGCCGGTGGCATCGGGGTTGATGATCAGGGAACGGTGACCAACTTCTCCAACACCGGGACCATTGCTTCGGCCACGGGCACGGCGATCCGCGTTGGCGCGAGTGGGAAGGTGACCAACGGGATCACCAACACCAGCTCCGGCCTGATCACCAGCGGTACGACCGCGGCACCGGGCACGGCGATCGACGCTTCGGCGGCGACGAACGCGCTGACGGTGAACACGGCGGGCACGATCATCGGTTCGATCCTGCAGGGGACGGGCACTGATGTCCTGAACGTCACCGGCGGCAGCATCATCGGCAACATCCTCGGGCAGGCCGGCAAGGGTGGTTCGGCGATCTTCACGCTGGGCACGAACGCCTTCACGACGGGCGGCAACATCACCAACGTGGACACCGTCATCCTGGCGTCCGGCAACTTCAATGTCTCGCAGGGCAACACGCTCAGCGGGTCGGGTGCCGCCACGTTCAGCATGACCGGTGCCAATTCGACGCTCATGAACAGCGGCCTGATCACCAATAGCGGCAGTGGCGGGGCCGGGGTGCTGGCAACCGGCAGCGCCGACGTGATCATCAACAAGGTCACGGGCACGATCCAGGCCACGGGTACCAACGGCAACGCGATCTCGATGAACTCGGTCAACGGGATCATCACCAACGCCGGTCTGATCCAGGGCACGGGCGGTAACAGCAATGGCATCAACGCCACCAATGTTGGCACCATCACCAACAATGCCGGCGGGACGATCCAGGGCACGAATGCCGGTATCCTCAGCGGCACCGTCGGGACCATCACCAATGCCGGCACGATCACCGGCGTTACCTCCGGTGTGAACAGCAACGGCTCGATCACCAGCCTGGGCAACACGGGGCTGATCCAGTCCACGGGTTCGGGTGGCGCGGCGGTGAACATCAACGGCGCCGGGACCGTCATCGGCACCCTGGCGGCGCTGTCCAACACCTCCGGCACGATCCAGGCCACTGGCACCAATGGCACGGGCGTGTTCGTCTCCGGCCTGATCAGCGCGCTGACCAATGGCGGGGTGATCCAGTCCACGGCGGGCGGCAACGGGATCGCGGTCGCCAATGGCGGCTCGATTGCCTCGCTGAGCAATACCAACCTGATCACTCAGGCTGGCACGGGCGGTTCGGGCGTCAGCAACCTGGGCAATATCGGGACGCTGACGAACGGCGGCACGATCGCCGGCACGGTGGCGGGCGTGAATGCGCAGGGTGGCACCATTGCTTCGCTGATCAACAACGGCACCATCAGCAGCGCCACGGCGGGCGTCGCGACGGCCAGCGGCGGGGTGATCAGCGCGATCACCAATGCCAGCACGGCCACGATCACCGGCACGGTCGCCGGTGTGTCGAGCGCGGGGACCATCACCAGCCTGACCAACAACGGCACGATCAGCAGCGCTGGCAATGCGGTCGCGACCGTCAGCGGCGGCACCATCGGTACTGTCACCAATGCAGGCCAGATCAATGGCACCACCGCGGGTGTGGCCTCGGCCGGGGTGATTACGGCGCTGTCGAACAGCGGCACGGTCCAGGGCGCCACGGGCGCCTCGGTGACCGGCACCGTTGGCACGCTCACCAATACCGGCCTGATCCAGGCGACCGGCAGTGGTGCGGCAGTCAGCGTCGCGACCACTGGCACGATCGGAACCTTCGCGAACAAATCCGGCTCGATCTACGCGGCCAGCGGCACAGGCATCCAGGTTCTGGGCGGCGGGACGATCACCAACGGCATCTCCAACGCCGCGGGTGCGACGATCCAGGGTGGCGCGGCCAACGGGTCTGGGGTCGCCATCGACGCCAGCACCGCGACCAAGGCGCTCACGATCAACAACAGCGGCACGATCACCGGCCAGGTTAAGCAGGGCCTGGCCAAGGACACGTTCAACCTCAATGGCGGTCTGCTGACGGGTAACATCGTCGGTCAGAGCGGCAAGGGCGGCACGGCCAACCTCGCGCTGTCTTCCAATGGCACACTCAGCCTGGGGGCGCCGACGAACGCGACCCTGCCGCTGACAGCGGCATCGGCGGGCACCCTGGCCGCGACCGACGCGATCATCAACGTCGATACCGTCAACCTGACCTCGGGCCTGCTGAGCCTGGCGACGGGTGGCAACACGGTGACCGGGGCCCAGGCCTTCAACATCAGCTCCGGCGCTGGTGTGGTCATGAACGGGACGGTTGGCGCGACCACGCTGACCAATAGCGGCATCGTCAGCCTTGGCACCAACACGCCGACGCTGAACGGCAGCTATGTCCAGACCAGCTCTGGCGTGCTGCAGATCACCATCGCTGGCAGCATCGTCGGCGGCACCAACATCAACTCCACCGGCAGCCTGAATGTCGTCGGTGGCACCGCGGCGCTGAATGGCGGCACGGTGGCGTTGAGCTTCGCCGGCCTGACCACCTTCGCGCCGCCGCTGACCCTCATCACCACGACCGGCGGCGCGAGCGCGGCGGCCGGGGTGACGATCAGCGAGACCTGGGCCAGCAGCACGAACGGGGGCTACGTCCCCTATTCCGGCGGCAACCCGTTCTACAGCAGCCCGAGCCTGGTGGTGTCCGGCACCAACCTGACGCTGGCCTTCGCGACACCGACGCCGGCTCAGGTCCTGCCGTACACCTACACGTTCCTGCCGACCCCGACGTTGCCAAACTCGCCTTATGCGACGTCGGCGCGGGATGCCTACGCAGCCCGTCTGTCGAGCCTCAACCTGGCCAATTACGGCAACATGATCACCATGCTGTCGCAGGCCACCCCGGCCCAAATCGGGGTTTGGGAGAAGCAGGCAGCCCCCTGGTCGCTGGCCAATGCGATGGCGGTGTTCAGCTCCGGCATGGTGGCCAACGACGGCCTGACGACCTCGGTCGATGGGCGTCTGGTGGCAATGCGCTCGGCGGAGGGCATGTCGGCGGGCGATGCGGTGGGCCGCGGCTTCACGGCCTGGGGCCAGCCCTTCGGTGCGTCGATCGAGCAGAACGGCAAGGACGGGTTCGGGGGCTTCACCGCCAGCAGCTACGGCGCGGCCCTCGGTGCCGACACCATGGTACGGCCGGATATGCGGCTGGGCGTGGCATTCAGCGTCGCCAACACCGACATCCGCTACGGCGGTGCCTCGGCCGGCAACTCTGACAATGTCCTGAACCTCCAACTCGGCGCCTATGGTACCTGGTTCTCCAACGGCTTCTTCGTCGATGGTGCGGTGGCCGTGGGTTACAACTCCATGGACTCCAAGCAGAGCATCACCGGCCTTGGCCAGCAGACCGCCAATCACACCGGTGAGCAGTTCACCTTCAAGATTGGCGCCGGTTACGACGCCAAGATGAATGGGGTCATCCTGACGCCGAGCGTGTCGTTCCAGGAAATGCACCTGGCCTTCGACAGCTACGCGATGAATGGCGGCGCCGGGCCGACGACGTTCTTCAATGGCCAGAGCATCGATCTGACCCAGGGCAAGATCGGCGTTCGCCTCGCTTACCCGGTCACGCAAACCAGCGGCTGGACCTACACGCCGGAAGTGCACCTGAACTACGTGCATAACTTCAACACCAGCGCCTTCACCACCACGGGCACGTTCGCCGGAGGGTTGCCGTTCGCGGTCACCGCGCCGACACGCGATGCCTCGGTGGTTAACGCCGGTGCGGGCCTGACGATCGCCCAGAAGGGTCCGTTTGCTCTGAGTGGTGTGTATGACTACTCGGGCGGTGAAACCTCCCACATCCACAGCTTCTCGCTGCGGGTGAAGACCGACTTCTGATCCAGGCACTGGTCACAAGAAACCCCGCCAGCCCGAAAGGACTGGCGGGGTTTTTTGTTGTCCGGGCGTGACCGTGAGGTTGTTTATCCGTTCGCCCAGTTGATCGCGGCGCGCGCCAGGGCGTCGATCGTGTCCACCACGGGCGCGTGCAACGCTTCGATCGGGCCAGCCTGGATCCCCAGAGGAATTTCGGTGCAGCCCAGCACCACGGCGGTCGCGCCCCGCGCGGCAAGATCGTTCGCCACGAAAGCAAGCGGCTCAAATGCTTCTGCCACTCGGTTCGCCTTCACCAACGCGATGGCGGGTGTGACATAGCGTTGCATCTGCTCCGCATCGGGGGTGATGCAGTCCCAGCCCTGGCCTGCCAGGCGCTCCTGATACAACCGCATGGCGAGCGTCGCGGCGGTCCCCATCAAGCCGATCGTACCGGGGCCAATGTTCATGCGCCGGAGGTCGGCTGCCGCCGCATCAACGATGTGGAGGATGGGCATGCAAGCCGCCTCCCGCATCGGTTCATACCAGCCATGGGCGGTGTTGCAGGGAATGGCGATGGCGGCACAACCGGCGCGCTTGAGGCCCTCAATGCCACGCAGCAAAGCGGGCAGGGGATCTTCGCCGCCGGGTTGATGGGCGCGGGTACGGTCGGGGATGCGGGGATCGGACCAGAGCACCGCCGGGATATGATCCTGATCCCGATCCGCCTGTGTCAGCAGCGTCAGGCGCAGCATGAAGTGCGCACTGGCCAGCGGCCCCATGCCGCCCAGCACGCCCAGAACCTTGTCGTACATTTCTACCCCCGTTTTGCTGCCTGAATCGCGCTATCGAGCGCGCTCAGGAAGCGGGAGCGGTCCTGTTTCGTCAATGGGGAGGGGCCACCAGTGGCCATGCCGATTTCGCGCATATGGCGGGAGATTTCACGGCCCGCCAGGGCGCTGCCAATATTATCGGGGGTCCAGACCTTGCCGTTCGGCGCCAGCGCCCGGGCTTTGCGCTCCAGGCAACGCGATGCCAGCGGGATGTCGGAGGTCACGCAGACATCGGATGCCGTGATCCGCTCGGCGATCCAGTCGTCGGCGATATCGGCCCCGGCCTCGACGGTAATGAGTTGCACCAACGGCCGCCCCGTCGGACGAATGGGGCGGGAGCCGTTGGAGACGACGAAGACAGCCAGACCCAGCCGGTCGGAGACCTTATAGACCTCCTCCCGCACCGGGCAGGCGTCGCCATCGACGTAGATGGTGACAGCAGGCATTTACGCGGCGGAGCGGGCGCCCAGCTGACGGCGGGGCGGTGCCGCGGGGCGGCGTTGCGCCTGACCGTCACGCGCGCCATCGCGTCCACCGGGCTTGTGGCCCGGCTTCGGCCCCTGGCGATTGCGGCGGGGATCTTCCGGTGCCGTCTGCGGTTGCGGCGCGCCACTGCCCTCGGCGATCGGGATCGGCCCGCCGATGAGGCGTTCGATGGCGCGCAGCGTGCCGCGTTCGGAGCCGTCGCAGAAGGTGATCGCATGGCCCGCGGCGCCGGCGCGCGCGGTGCGGCCGATACGGTGGACGTAGCTTTCGGGCTCAACCGGAACGTCGAAGTTGATCACATGGCTGACGCCGGTGACATCGATGCCGCGCGCGGCGATGTCGGTGGCGACCAGCACCCGGGCGCGGCCGGAGCGGAACTGATCCAGCGCCTTTTCCCGCTGCGGCTGGCTCTTGTTGCCATGCAGCGCGTTGACGCGGACGCCTGAGGTTTCCAGAATTTCGCACACCTTGTTGGCGCCGCGCTTGGTGCGGGTGAACACGATGACGCGGCTGAATTCCGGGTCTTCCAGCAGCTTGCCGAGCAGCGGCAATTTGCCGGAAACGGGCAGGTGATAGACGGTCTGATCGATCTTCGGGGTGGTGGCTTCCACCCGCTCGATCTCGACCCGGGCCGGATCGCGCAACAGGCCGTTGGCCAGCGCGGCCACTTCCGCCGGCATGGTGGCGGAGAACAAAGCCGATTGCCGCTGCGCCGGCAGCGTCGCGACGATGCGGCGGATGTCCTTGATGAAGCCGAGATCGAGCATACGATCGGCTTCGTCGAGGACGAACTGGCGCACACCGCCAAGCTGGAGTTCGCGGGTCTGCATCAGGTCGCACACGCGGCCGGGGGTGCCGATAACGATATCGGCGCCACGGCGCATGGACTCGACCTGCTTGAAGCGGCTGGCGCCGCCGATGATCACGACGGTGCGCAGCCGGCCTTGGCTGCCGAAGGAGCGAATGGCCTCATCGATCTGCAGCGCCAGCTCACGTGTCGGCGCCAGGATCAGCGCACGGGCGCCGAACGGCGTCAGGCGGGTGGTTTCAGCGGACAGATGGTGCATCAACGGCAGCGAGAAGGCGGCGGTCTTGCCGGTTCCGGTCTGGGCGATGCCCAGCAGATCCCGCCCGGTCAGCAGCGCCGGAATGGCCTGTGCCTGAATCGGGGTCGGCACGGTAAAATCCTGTGCGGCGAGCGCGCGCAGAAGAGCCTCGGCAAGGCCGAGGGTCGCAAACGTGGTTTGGGTCACTGATATAATAGCTCCAGCGCCGCCGGCCCTATGGCAAAGGGCGGTCGCCTGAATGTTCGCCGCCCCGCGCGATAGTGGGGACGAACGTGTTTCGGCTGAGATTTTCCCGGGAGGTCACGCCTGAGAAGGGCGCGTCCATCACGCATTCACGGAAAGACGGGCGGTATATCTGCGCCTTCCGCCGGAAAGGCAAGATAATTCCGCATCGCAGCAAAAGCGGTGCTGCCTTGCAGCCATCGGTCATCATACTGTAAACGATCCCGGTGATCCCTTCCGTTCCCTCGTCGCGCAGCCTCGATATTTACGGCCATCGTGGTGCACGGGGACTGTTCCCTGAAAACACGATTGAGGGCTTCCGCGCGGCGTTGGCGCTGGGGGTGACCGCGTTCGAGTTGGATGTGGGGCTGACGGCGGATGGTGTCGCGGTTCTGGCGCATGACCTGGCGCTTAATCCCGCCGTCACGCGCGACGCCCAAGGACGCTGGCTGCCCGGCGCGGGGCCGCTGATCTGGTCCATGCCCTTCGCCGGCCTGGTGGAATACGATGTTGGCCGGCTGTGTCCCGGCACGGCTTATGACGCGCTGTTTCCGGCACAACAGCCGGTGGATGGTGCGCGCATTCCGGCGTTGAGTGCTGCCCTCGCTTTGGCCGGGATTGAGCGCTTCGTGATCGAGCTCAAGACCGACCCCCGCTTTCCCGCGGACACCGCGTCTCCCGAGGCCATGGCGGACGTCGTGCTGCGGGCAATCGATGCAGCGGGGGTCGCTGAGCGGTCCATTCTGGAATCGTTTGATTGGCGCGGCCCGCGGCACATCCGGCGGCAGCGGCCTGACATCGCGATGGCCTGGCTCACCAGGGCGGAGACGATACGTGACGCACATATCTGGTGGGGGGGGCCGCACCCATCCGATTTTGGCGGTTCCGTGCCGCGGGCGGTGGCGGCGGAAGGCGGGGGGATCTGGGCCCCTGCTTTCGCCGATTTGACACAGGATCTGGTGGCGGAGGCCCATGACCTCGGTCTTTCAGTGGTACCGTGGACGGTGAATGAACCGGCGGATATGCGGCGTGTGATCGGCTGGGGTGTGGACGGTCTGATCACGGACCGCCCAGACCTCGGGATGACGATACGCGCCGGCAACGCGGTTATGGGCTAGCAGCGCAGGAAATTGGCGGTGATGGAGGTACGGTTGACCAGAGCCCGTAATGCGGGATTGAGGTCGCTGTGCTCTTCGACCAGTGTTTCCATCGGCACGAAGAATTCGTGCGCATGGGGCAATTGCGTGCGGGCGAAACCGACATATTCCCGGCGTGGCAGTCCATAGAGAACCCGCATTTCGCGCACCGGCAGGGTCGTATCAAGGGTCGGTTGATGCTGAAATATGCCACAAATGCGCCAGCGCGGGGTTGGGTCGTCGGCGGTGACGGGCGCGAGCAGCCAGCGTATCGGGCAGACCGCGAGCAAAGAATGCGTGCTCGGCGCGAAGCGGGAGCGCTTATCGAGCAGGTTTTGTAACGAGCCGCAGGCTTCGACCGCGAAGATATCCACATACGGGTCTTTATCGGTGCCACCAAAATTCAACCAAAGGCCGTCCGGGAGCGTCCGGTAGTTGTTACTGCCAGGAAGCT
>CAIUPC010000329.1 GCA_903900905.1 uncultured Acetobacteraceae bacterium | reverse complement strand
GCAAGTTAAAGGGTGTGGAAACGCGGTGCTTGTATCGAGGGGGCGGTTATGACGGCCATTCCCCGCCGACAAACCCCGCTTCCGGATCCCCGCGGCGGCTGTTGGGATCTCGCGGGGGGCACGACAGAATTTGAAACATCGTATTATAAATAATACAATACCACAGATATTTATTATATGATATAAAAATAGTAACACCCTGGAGGGGTGTTTGCGACCTATTCGGGTATCTACGCAGATCGGACGCTGCCGGTCCGGCCTGCGCCTGAGCGAGAGTCGGAATTCTTTACACTTACTCCCCCCCATCCCTAAGTCGTTTCCGCAAAACCTTGATCTACTGAAGGACATCCGTCTTGGCACGGTTCGTGCTTTAACGATTTCAGGTCATCCCTCCGGGGGGGGGCCGATGTGACCAATGGAGACAAACATGAAGAATTTTTTAAAGGGGACCTCCGCGCTGGCTCTCGCCACCGGCCTGTTCCTGAGCTTTGCTGGCACCGCCAGCGCCGCCAGCTTCATCAACGGCGACTTTGAGACGGGCGACTTCACCGGCTGGACCAAGGGCGGCGGCACCTGGGGCAATAGTGGTCAGCCCAATCCGTTCCCCTGCGGCACCGGCACGGGTGGCGGTTGCTTGACTGGCAATCAGGGCGGCTCGGCCGGGAACATCACCCCGGACACGTTCTCGGGTGGCAGCCCTTACAACACCGGTGGCGTTGCGCCGTCCGCGTTCCAGATCACCAACGTTGGCTTCGATAGCGTTGTTGGCGGCACCCTGCTGCCGACGGTCTATGCTGGTCAGCATTCCGCCAAGATCAACGACTCGGTCAACAACTACTCGGCGTCGACGATCGTTCAGTCGGTGGCCAACTACACCGATTCCCATGTGTATTTTGCCTGGGCCGCGGTGCTTGAAGGCTCGCACACTGCGACCGACTCGGACGAATTCGCCCTGCTGCTGCGTGACACCACCACCGGTGCGGTTCTCTACAGCGTGACCTACAGCTCTGCCGAAGCCGGCGCGTCCGCGCTGTTCCACACATCTGGCGTTGTGCACTACACCGACTGGCAGGTGGAGAGCCTCGATCTGAGCACCACGTCGTTCGCCAGCGGCGATGGCTTGCAGATGGAACTGCTCGGCCTGGATTGCCCCTATGGCGGTCACTATGGCTATGTGTACCTCGACGGCTTCGGCGCTGTTACCCCGCCGTCCACCGTGCCTGAACCCGCTACCCTGGGCATTCTCGGTCTGGGCGTGACGGCTCTGGCGGGCCTCGCCCGTCGTCGCCGCGCGGCCTGATACCGGCTGCCGGTATCTCTGACAGGGGGGCGGCGCCACGGCGCCGCCCCTTTTTTGTACGCGCGCCCCAGACAGGATCAGGACCGCCGGCGCGGGATCGCGTAGGCGGTGGCCGGGACCGGGTTGTCGTGACGACCAGCGGATGCCGTAGGAATGACCGTGTATCGCGTCACCGTGGATGAACGCCGGAGGAGCGCTTTGGCCAAAAAGAACAGTCTGACCCAGGGGCGCAAGGTCAAGGCCGATCAGCTCGCCCTCGCTGGCCAGTTGGCGGAAGCGCTCAACCTTTATATCCGCGTCACCGAACTTGATCGGGCCGATGTGGAAGCCTGGACGAAACGCGGGATCACCGAACGCAGGCTGGGCCAGTTCGCTGAATCCGAGGCCAGTTGCCGGCGTGCCGTCGCGCTACAGCCGAAGCTGGCGCTGACCCATTACGCGCTGGGCGTGTCGGTGCAGTGCCTCGGCCGCACCGAGGAGGCGATGACCTGCTATCGCGCAGCCATCGCCCTCGATCCGAAGCTGCCGGATGCGCACTATCTTATCGGCAATGTGTTGCACGGACAGGGCCGTCTGACGGAAGCGATGGACCATTATCGCCGCGCCATCGCGCTAAGATCGAATTACCCCGAGGCCCTGTCCGATCTGGGGGCGGTGCTTGTGCTTCTGGGGCGGTCTCTGGAAGCGGAACCGCTGCTGTTGCAGGCGCTGCGCCTGCGTCCGGACAATGCCGAGACGATCGCGAACCTTGGTGTCGTGCGGGAAAAGGCGGGCCGATCGGATGAGGCGCTGGGTCTGTTCCAGCGCGCGCTACGTTTCGCGCCTCAATCGGTACCGGTGGTTGCCTGTCTCGCTTCTCTGCTGGAGCGTCAGGGGAAGATCGTCGAGGCGCAGCAGGCGTTGGACCTTGTGCCATTGGCCAACGACGCGGCATTGGTATGCATCCGCGCCCGCATCGCCCGCGAGCAGGGCCGCCCGGCGGATGCGGCGGCCTTACTGGAAGCCGCGCTGGCCGGTAACGCGCGCCCGGCCGACCATATCCTGGCGGCGGAGATGGAACTCCTTCTGGGTCAGATGCTTGATCGGCTGGGCGAACCGGCCAAGGCATACGGCCATATCGCCGCTGGCAAACGCCACGTGGCCGCGGTCACCGGCACCGATACCGCGGTGGCGCCCCGCTATTTGCGGGAGGTGGCCAAGGCACGCCGATTGCTGATCCCGGCGCTCGGGCACGTCACCCCCGCGGCCGACGCGGCACCGGCACCGATTTTTTTGATCGGCTTTCCGCGATCCGGAACGACTTTGCTGGAGCAGATACTCGATAGCCATCCCGGGTTGCAGGCAATGGAGGAGAAGCCCGCTGTCGCCGCGATGCGTGTGGTCTTCGATGGCATGGCCGGCGACGATCCAGGGGCGATCGCGGCGTTGGAGCCGGAGCAGATCATGCGATTGCGTGCCGCGTATGATGCCGAGGTGCGCCAGCATCTGACCCGCCGCCCGGATGCGCTGCTGGTGGATAAATTGCCGCTGAATATTGTTTGGGCCCACCTGATCTGGCGGGTGTTTCCAGACGCCAAATTCCTGCTGGCCCTGCGCCATCCCTGCGATGTGTCACTGAGCTGCCTGATGCAGAATTTCGGCGCCAACGAGGCAATGAACAGTTTTCTGACACTGGATCACACGGTGCAGACCTACGCGGCCGTGATGTCGCTGTGGCAGGAACAGACCCGGGTATTGCCGATCCAGCCGCATGTGCTGCGGTATGAGGATCTGGTGGCGGATTTCGAACCGACCGTGCGCGGGCTGCTGGATTTCGCCGGGGTGGGCTGGGACGAAGCGGTGCTGCGGCATACTGACCATGCCAGGAGCCGGAGTCTGGTGAACACGCCCAGCTATCACCAGGTCCGCGAGCCCATCTACAAGCGCGCGACCTATCGCTGGAAGCGCTACGCCGAACCCTTCGCGCCGCACATGGAGACGTTGCGGCCGTTTATTGAATCGTTCGGTTACGCCGAACCGTGATCCGGATGTGGCCTGCCGCATTTACAGATCGCGGAAACAAAAATTTGACAGGTGGGGACAAAGGTATTTACTCCCCGTCATGGCCCGGCTTGTCCGGGCCACCCCCACCGCACCGTGCCGCGATAGATGGCCCGGACGAGCCGGGCCATGACGTTGTAGAGCAGAACGCGCGAAAAGCGTTTCCGCGCTCTGTGAATCCGGTAGGGACAAGCCGAGCCATGACGGGGAGAAAATACCTTGGTCCCCACCTGTCAAATTTTCGTTTCCG
>CAIUPC010000328.1 GCA_903900905.1 uncultured Acetobacteraceae bacterium | reverse complement strand
CGAGAAACGCATCAAAGAGGGTTGGAAGACCTGCCAGTTCCTCACCCCGGATCGGCTGTGTGGCGTGTATGAGGCGCGGCCGTCAGATTGCCAGGGCTATGTGTGTTGGAACCAGGAAGATACGACGGTCTACGATTACGCCGCGTTTTTACAGATGTCGGTGGGGAAGCTGCGGGATAAGGAGAAGGATTTGAAGAAATAGGGGGCGCCGCCCTTCTTGATTAAGGGCAGGCCCAACCAACACGCAGCCGCTCTGCGAACCCGGTCAACCGCTGCCGGGCTATGGCTTCGAGAAAGGCCTCCTGATCCGGCGCCGTTCGGCTCAGGTTCAACCGCGCCGCATCGGCAGTCGCCAGAACAGCGTCAGGGTCGAGGTCGTACAAGTCGCACAAAAACCCGTCCGGGTCTCGACAGACAATACCGAACGGCGCAAGCGCCCCCGCCGGAAAGTGTTTTGTATTGAACGTGAGAATGATCGCGGCGCCGCCCGCGATGGCCGCTGCGAGGACATGCCGATCATTGGGATCGGGCAGTGATAAACCATCGATTCGGGATTCGTAGCCGGCGATGTCCGCCCCAGGCAGAACCCGCTTCATGATATCGCGGGTGCGCAAAAGGCGGGCCCTGTCAGCGATCCCCGCTACGGCGAGATTGCGGATCCACTCCTCATGGATCATGTCGCTCCAGCGCGGTTCGACGATGTCGTTGACACCCATCTGCACCAGTAAATTCCGTAGATGGAATGGGTAGAGGACATTCGCGTCATACAACACCACCGGTACCACCGACGGCACGCCTTCAAAGCCCCTGTGTGATCAGGTCATCCGTATCTACTTGTAAGTCATCCAACGCCTGCCGCATCGGTGCTTCTTCGCGCTTAAGCGCGAGCACATCTGCCAGCCGCAACCGCCGGTGTGAACCCACCCGGCGGAACGGCAACCGGCCGGAGTCCATCCGCCGTCGCACCAGCGGGCGCGAGATCCCAAGGATCGTCGCCGCGTCCTCCGGCGAAAGCTCCGCGTCATCGGCCAGTACGGCCAGGTTCTCGGTTACGGATAATCTTGTCAGCAGGTCGCAGATAATCCCGGCCGCGGTAGCTGAAATGTCGACACCCTGGGTTGAACCGTCAGTATGTATAACGGTCATTGCGACCCGGTCCTGGGGACCCCGGCCGTTCAGAACCTCTGCCCCCCGGGCCGTCGCGGCACGTTCGGGCGGGGGGAGACTGTATTGGGTCATCACATCCATACCCATGACATCCATCCAGGTTAGCGCACTACTATAACTGGAATATCTGGAATGGAATAGGTTTTCGTAAGGGCCCCGAGGCCCACCCCTACCCCAAAACCGCCCGCGCCTGCATCGCGATCCCCCCGCTCGGCCCCACCGCGAACAGCTCGGCCTCGTTCGCCCCCACCAGCCGCCCCATCGTCGTGAACGGGGCCACATCGAACAGCGGTGACCGCGCCCGCATGGCGAAGCTCACAATCGGCCGCGTCGTATTGTCCCGCAACAAATCCAGCAGGCACTGCTGCGAATACGGTCCATGCACCACCAGACCCGGGAACCCCTCGACCCCCGTCGCATAGGGGCGATCGTAAT
>CAIUPC010000327.1 GCA_903900905.1 uncultured Acetobacteraceae bacterium | reverse complement strand
TGGCTTTGGGGATCGCTGGTTTTGGTCGCACTGACTACTGGGTGCAGATTCTGACCGCGGCGATGTGGGCGCCGCTTTTCGTTATCGGAATCATGATATATCTATTACGGAATAAGAAGTCGGGCCGCTTAGGATGGGTTACGTTAATGCTGGCAGTCGCGTCCTCTTTTCTCAACGTGAAGTCGTTGGACCTTGGTTTGGCGGCGTTCGAGTACCCAATCATCGTGATCGGCATCACGATGATCGTCTGGGTGTGTTCTGGTGAGACAGGAGCAAGACTATCGGTGCGGCCGCTGGTGTTCCTGGGCGAAATTTCCTATCCATTGTATCTGCTGCACTCTACCTGTGGGACCGTGCTGTTTCGGATCTTGCGAGAGGCGGGAAGTACCCCTGCCATGGCTATGACAGTGACGATTCTGGCTGTGATTTTGTGTGCCTGGATTGTGCATGTTGCGATCGAGGGGACGGTGCAACGCCGGTTGCGTCGATGGATGGTGGGTCGTGGCCGGGGGCGTGCGGACAGTCCGCTCGCAGCCGCTTTGTCCAAGCGTGTTGGAAAGGCTTAAGCTGAGCGACCGGGAGCCGAGGTAAAAAAGGAGCTGGATTGTGAGCGATATCCCCCAACGCGTTGTGATTGCCGGGGCCGGCCATGCCGGTGGCTCCGTCGCTGCCATGCTACGCCAACTGGGCTGGCAGGGCGCGATTGTCATGGTGGGGGACGAGCCGATCCCGCCGTATCAAAGGCCGCCGCTGTCGAAGGCGTGGCTGACGGGGGAGGCAACCGCGGAAAGCCTCGCGCTGCGCCCGGCGGAATTCTACGGCACCGCCAATATCGATATGCGACTGAGCACCTCGGTAACCGCGATCGACCGCGAAGCGAAGACGGTTGCGCTGGGGACCGGGGAATCGCTCGCCTACGACTATCTGATCCTCGCCACCGGCGCCCGCGCGCGGCGGCTCGATCTGTCAGGGATCGGTTTGCGCGGGGTGCTGGAACTGCGCACGGCCGCGGATGCGGATCAGCTGAAATCGGCGCTCGGCCCGGGCAAGCGCCTGGGCGTGATTGGCGGCGGATATATTGGGTTGGAGGCTGCGGCCTCAGCGCTCGGCCTGGGCGCGGCGGCGACCATTATCGAGCGCGAGACCCGGGTTCTCGCTCGTGTCGCCTGCCAGGCATTGTCCGATTTCTTCGAAGCGTACCACCGTGCCAAGGGCGTCACGATCGAGGTATCCGCCGGGGTGGCCGGCCTTGAAGGCGATAACGGCCAGGTCACCGGTGTCCGCCTCACGGATGGTCGGCTGGTGCCGGCGGATGCCGTGCTGGTGGGTGTCGGCGCGATGCCCAATCAGGAAATCGCGCAGGCCGCCGGTATCACCTGCGACGGCGGTATCGTCGTTGATCTCGCCGCCCGCACCAGCGACCCCGCGATCTTCGCCATTGGCGACTGCACCAAACGGCCGCTGCCGCTGTACGATCGCATGATGCGGCTGGAAAGCGTGCCGAACGCGCTGGAACAGGCCAAGCAGGCGGCTTCCGCGATTTACGGGCGCCCCGCGCCGGCGCCGGAAGTGCCCTGGTTCTGGTCGGATCAGTACGACCTGCGCCTGCAAATCGCCGGCATCCCGTTCGACGCGACCCAAATCGTGGTGCGCGGCGACATCGCGGCGGGCAAATTCGCTCTGTTCCACCTCGCGGAAGACGGGCTGGTGCGGGCGGTCGAGGCGGTGAATGCCTCCACCGAATTCATGGGCG
>CAIUPC010000326.1 GCA_903900905.1 uncultured Acetobacteraceae bacterium | reverse complement strand
CACCCCCACCGCACCGTGCCGCGATAGGTCGCCCGGACAAGCCGGGCCATGACGATATAGGGCACGACAGACGAAAATCGTTTCCGCGATGTGTGAACGCGGTAGGGACAAGCCGGGCCATGACGAGATGGAAGTACCTTGGTCCACCTGCCGGATTTTCGTTTCCGCGATGTGTGAATGAGGTAGGGTTTGACCCGAGCACCCCCACCAGCACTGGGCGTGAGCAGGACGCGTCGGCTCGCGGCGGCGAGATCGGTGGGGGTGCTCGGGTCAAGCCCAAGCATGACGGGATTTCTGAACAGCGCGCTCCCCACCCATGACCGGCATCGAAGCCCGCCAGGCCTTCCTGGACTATCTGCTGCGGGAACGCCGCGCCTCACCTTTGACCGTTGAGGCCTATGGCACCGATCTCGCGGGCTTCCTGGGATTCCTGACGCATCATCTCGGGGAGGAACCCGATCTCACCGCGCTGGCAGCCTTGGCGCAGGCGGACATCCGCGCCTGGCTCGCCAGTCTATCGAACGACGGCGCGGTCAATGCGACCCGCGCCCGGCACCTGTCGGCGGTGCGCAGCTTCTACCGCTACCTCGCCCGCCGGCACGGGATGGACAACCCGGCGGTGAAGCTCGTCGCCACCCCGCGCAGCCGCCGCCCCTTGCCGCGGGCGCTGCCGCCGGAGCAGGCGCGGGCGGTGACGGAGGAGATCGCGGAACTCTCCGACACCGCGGGAATGCAGGCCCGCGATACCGCGTTGTTTACGCTGCTCTATGGCTGCGGCCTGCGCATCGCCGAGGCCCTGGCGCTGAACGTCCGCGATGCCCCGTTGCCAGGCGGCGACGGCGCGCTGCGGGTTGTCGGCAAAGGCTCGAAGGAGCGGATCGTGCCCGTGCTGCCGGTGGTGCGGGCAGCCATCGGGGCGTGGCTGGCGCTGCACCCTCAGCGCGTGCCGGACGCGCCGCTGTTTCTGGGGATGCGGGGTAAGCGGCTGGACGCGGCGGTGGCGCAGCGGACGCTGCGGGAATACCGGCGGCTGAACGGGTTACCGGAGCATGCGACGCCGCATGCGCTGCGGCACTCCTTCGCGACGCATCTGCTGGCGGGCGGGGCGGATTTGCGCTCGATCCAGGATCTGCTGGGGCATGCGAGCCTGTCGACGACGCAGCGTTACACGGCGGTGGATGAGGCGCAGTTGATGGCGGTTTGGCGGACGTCGCATCCGAAGGGGTGAGGGGGGCAATGGCGACCCGTGACACTTCATATCCTTGGGAGACAGCCTGGTTCTCCAGGCGGTAGAGCAACGAGCGTTTCAACCCATGCCAGACTGCGTTGGCATTGATCGGCTGGCCTCTCACCCCCGTCATGGCGGGCGTAGGCCCGCCACCCACGACTTCATACAGCACCCGAAAGCCACCATCGCAGGGAAGCTCCCGTATTGCTGGATGGGAGCCGGCCGGAAACAGGCAGGGGTTCTGTTTCAACCGTTTGATCGCCGCCTGAATGGAGCGGAGGCGCCGGATCGCCGCCGGGCCGGACCCCGGCTGGGTCAGCCACCGCCGGAGGTCATCAAGGTCGGACAACGCCCTTGGCGCGTAGGTGACCGTCCGAAGCAAGGGGAATGCGCGTCAGCGGCGGGGTGACGGTACCGGCAACTCATGCGCGGTGCCGAGACTGTCGATCCAGGCGTCGACGTCGGCTTCCTCGACAAACAATCCCGCGTCGAACTCGGCCCGGGCTTCCGCGATCCTGGCGGCTTCCCATGCCAGGCGGCGCCCCTCATCGGCTGCTGTCACGGCCGGTGGGGATAGGTCAGTGTCTAGGTTTGCGATGTCCAGGCTGTCGATTATACCCAAATGGAAATCCAACTGCCACAGGTCTGTGGTCGATCGCGGGATATCGTTGCACCGGCTCTCCCCTGGGGAGGCAAAGGATCGGTAGGCCCGGAGGGACAGCCCTTCGCAAAGGAATACCCCAGCGCTGCGCGCCATCCCGCCCCGTGTTACGATCACCGCCAAAGACGCGGGACATGAGCGGCATCGACGTGACTGCCGCCTTCGCCGCTGCGTCGGATGAAGTCGAGGACGCCCGCCCCGGTTCAACGGCGATAGCTTCATATTGGGCGCTCAGAACGCGTAACCCGGCCCGAAGCCAGCGCGACGCTGGCAGGTCGCGTTCAGGAAAGGAGGTAATATGACCAAACACACGATCCCGGTCAGCGAGGCCTTTGCCAAATGGCGGCGAGATGCGGATGCGTTTGTTCTCACCCCTCAAAAAACGCTACCATTGTCCCCACCACCATCAAACTGACAGCACCATGGCCTCCCTGAACATCCGTAACCTCCCCGACGACACCCACCAGGCCCTCCGCATCCAGGCCGCCCATCACGGCCGCAGCATGGAGGCCGAGGTCAGGGCCATCCTGCACGACGCCCTCAACCCAAGGAAAACCCCCGGCCTGGGCACCCTCCTCACCGCCATCGGCCGGGACTTCGACGGTGTCGAGTTGAACGTGACCCGCGACCCAACGCCAGCCGAACCCGCGATCTTCGAGTGATCGTCCTCGACACCAACGTCCTGTCCGAGCCCATGCGCCCGCACGCCGACCCCGCCGTCGCGAACTGGCTCGATCGGCAGCGCCCGGAGACCCTCTACCTCACGACCGTAACCCTCGCCGAACTCCTGCTCGGCCTCGAACTCCTGCCACT
>CAIUPC010000325.1 GCA_903900905.1 uncultured Acetobacteraceae bacterium | reverse complement strand
CCAAGGTTTCCAACAGTGCCGCGATTGGTCCCCGGGACAAGCCCGGGGATGACGGGTATTAAAGGGTATGACTGGTATTAAAGGGTATAACGGGCTGAAAAGCCTCGGACTAGGTTCGACGCCTTGCCCGCCTCACCCCGCCAACAGCGTCTCCAGCACGTACCGCGTATGTGCCCCCACCGCCGGGCCGGTCCAGGCGACCACATCCTCCGGCCGGTCGCCATCCAACCGGATCGCCGGACCAGGATGCAGGGTCTGCCCAATCAGCGGGTCCTGCACCGTCTGCACCGATTTGCGCGCCAGGAAATGCGGGTCCGCCGCGCAATCGGCGATGTCGAACAGGCGGGAACACGGGACCTCCGCCGCGTCCAGCAGGGTTTCGGCATCCTTGGCGGCGATGGTTTTGGTCCAGGCGGCGATGGCGGCATCCAACTCCGCTCGATGCGCGCAGCGCTGGCCGTTGGTGGCGTAGCGCGGTTCGGCCCCCAGGTCCGGGCGGCCAATCGCGGCCATCAGCCGGGCAAAAATCAGATCGGAGTTGCCGGCGATGCACAGCCAGCGCCCATCCGCGCAGGGATAGGTATTGGTGGGCGCCGCGGTTTCGATCGCGGCGCCGACGGGCTGACGCACGCGGCCATCCATCGCGTATTCCGGCAGCATGCCCTCCATCAGGCTGAAGACGCTGTCGATCAAATTCACGTCAATGATGCGGCCCTTGCCGGTGCCTTCGCCATCCGGACCGGCATCGCGCTGCCAAAGCGCCGACAGCAGCCCAATGGCAGCATACATGCCGGCGAGGTCGTCGCTGATCGAAATGCCGCAGCGCGGCGGCGGCAGCTCCGTCGTGCCGGCGGGATGCCCGGTCAGGTGCCGCAGCCCGCCAATCGCCTCCCCAATCGCGCCGAAGGCCGGCTTGTCGCGATACGGTCCGTCCTGGCCGTAGCCGGAGATGCGCGCGATCACCAACCGCGGATTAACCGCGTGCAGCTCATCCGGGCCGAGTTTCAACCGCTCGAGCTGCCCGGCGCGCATGTTCTCCACCAGCACATCCGCCCGCGCCGCCAGCTTCAGCGCAATGGCCCGGTCCTTCTTCAGGTCCAGCTCGACCGAGAGCTTGTTGCGGCCATGGATGCTGAACCAGACGGAGTTGCCCTCCACCGCCGCGCCCCAGCCGCGGAACGGGTCGCCGCCCGGCGGTTCCAGCTTGATCACCTCCGCGCCGAGGTCCGCCAGGATGCGGGTGCAGAAGGGGGCGGCGATATAGTGCCCGATTTCCAGGACCTTCAGGCCGGCGAGGGGCCCGGTACGTTTGGGAATCATGGCTTTCTCCTTACTGTTCGGTTACGGCGTTAAATCTTGGTAATGTGTCCGGATTTTAGTGAGCCCGTTAACCTTTTCTTAACGATTAGGGGCGTATGACTCTTCTCACGGAGCCGGTTTCCCCTTCCGGCGTCCTGTTCCTCCCGAGACGCGCTCACATAGCGCGTTAAACTTAAGGCGGTCCGGCGCAAACCGGACCGCCGTTTTTTTCGGCTCAGGACGCAGGCTTCTTCGCGATCGGCTTGCCAGCCGCTTCTTCATAGAAACGCAGTAGCTGGTGGATGTCGCCGTTGCGGCCCCAGCGATCAATCCCCATGCGGTAGTTGCGCAGGATCTGCGGCGTCAGGGTCAGATGGCCAAAGCCCCCGGCCTCCGCCAGTTCGGCCGCCAGGGCGACGTCCTTTTCCATCAGCGCCAGGGTAAACCGCGCGTCGAAATTGTCCGAGAAGATGGCCGTCGGGAACACCGCCAGCGTGGCGCTGTTGCGGCCGGAGGATTTGTTGATCACATCCACCGCGATCTTCGGATCCAGCCCATTGGCGGCGGCGATGGCCACGGCCTCAAACGCCAGCAGCCGGTTGGCCGCCGACATCATGTTGTTGACCGCCTTCAGCGTATGCCCGGCGCCGAGCGGTCCGACATGCGTGGCGTTCGGGCTGATCGTGGCCAGATAGGGCGCGACCCTTGCATATTGCGCATCGGTGCCGCCCACCATGATGGCGATGGTGCCGGCGTCGGCGCCGAGGGGGCCGCCGCTCACCGGGCCGTCAATCAGCTCGATCCCCGTCGGCGCGAGGTCGGCTGCCATCTCCCGCGTCGCGGCGGTGGCGCCAGAGGT
>CAIUPC010000324.1 GCA_903900905.1 uncultured Acetobacteraceae bacterium | reverse complement strand
GTCGGCATCCACGCCTTTCCAGGCGGGACCTCAAAGGCGTGGATGCCAACCTGCGTCGGCATGACGGGGATAGCGTGCCGCGGGCCGGTTTCAACAGCAGCGGAGTATCCGGATTCCTGCAGAGTCGGAGTATATAAGCCGGCTGCGGGTTCCAACAAAAAGCAGACCTGTGCTGCGCGGCACCGCACGCCGTCCGGCGATCCTGTTTGATCCGGTCATCGCAAAGACGCGATGAACCAAACACACAGGAGATCACCATGCAGAACCAGACCGCTTCCCTCCGCGCCACCGAAGCCGCTGAGCCTGTCGCCCTCACGAGTGCGGAACTCGACGATGTCGCGGGCGGCTTCGGGCTGCTCCTGGCGGCCGTCGCCATCGGCGCGATCTATGTCTACGACGCGTATCAGATTTACAAAGCGGCCAAGTGACCGCGACCTCGGTCGTCGCCCTCGGAACCTGGCAAAATAGCATCGCGCCGCAGGATGTCGGGCTTTGGGATCAGTTCGGCAACCTGTTGGCAACGGCCGTCATCACGGGCGCCGAAACGCCGGTTGGCTCCGCGCCATGGTTTTTTGAACCGATTAGGCCGGTCTTGCTTACCGCTGGTGATATCTACACAGTTGGTAGCTACTCCAATCCCGTGAACGAGGTGTTCAACGTGTCCGGCTTCACCGTTGCACCAGAAATACTATACCTGAGCTTTGAATACACCCTATCCAGCGGCCTGGCCCTGCCCGTCGAGACTACTTGCGGAAATTGCAACATCCTGGCCGGCGCAAATGTTGAACTGGCGCCGGTTCCCGAACCCGCCAGCCTTGGGCTGCTCGGCGCCGGGCTACTCGCCCTCCAAGCGGCGCGCCGCCGCAAGGCCGTGTAGCCAGCAGCCACATCGGTTGCATACACGAAGGGCGGTGCCTTAGGGCGCCGCCCTTTTTGGTGGGCGAGGCGCAATAGAGCACCACTGCCACGCTGCTTTTTCCTTGACTTTATTCCCATAATTAGCTAGCATAAGGAGGTTTTTCATAGGATCATCTCTCCATGCACTCCTCTTTCCCCACCACACCCCCGGACCTCTCCTACGACACCCCCTTCAGCCGCAGTCTCCTCCGCATCCTCACCAGCACCATCCGCGCCAAACCCGATGAGACCGAGGCCGAATACAAAGAACGCTACACTGCCATCGTCACCGCCTTCGCCGCTTTCGCCCCCCGCGACCCGGTCGAGCAAATGCTCGCCGCCCAGCTCGTCGCCGCGCAATACGCCGCCCTCGATTGCCTCGCCCAGGCCGCCGCGGCCGAGGACGCCACCACCCATGATCGGCTGTTCCGCATCCACGCCAGCCTCACCCGCGCGGCAGACATTGCTATGCGGCATTTGACCAAAGCGCAGGAACGCCCGGCCGCAACCCTCCCGCTGCCGCCGGTGATTGAAACCCCGGCCCAGCCCGAGCCCGTCACCGCGTTAAAACCGCGGCAACAGCCCATGCACCGTGAGAAACAACGCGGCTCCGACGGCCGCGTCTTCGACTTCACCCGCGATCCCGCGAAAATGAGCGACGAGGAACTGGAAGCCGCCATCGCCCACGCCAAAGCGCGGGAGGCGCGGGAGGCCGCGGCTGGCGCCGGGTAGGGGGCAGGGCAGGGGCGGCAGACAGCCAAACCACAGTTCTCCCCCTCACCTTGAGGGTGGGTGTTGGGCGGTGCCGCTGCGTCGCAGGTGGTGGGCTTACAGTTCTCCCCCTCCCCTTGAGGG
>CAIUPC010000323.1 GCA_903900905.1 uncultured Acetobacteraceae bacterium | reverse complement strand
GGACAAGCCGGGCCATGACGGGGAGAAAATACCGTTGTCCCCACCTGCCAAATTTTCGTTTCCGCGATGTGTGAACGCGGTAGGGCTTGTCCGGGCCAACCCCGCCCGCACCCTGCCGCGATAGGTGGCCCGGACAAGCCGGGCCATGACGATATAGAGCACGACAGGCGAAAATCGTTTCCGCGATGTGTGAACGCGGTAGGGACAAGCCGGGCCATGACAGTTTAGCCCAACAGTGATCGGTCAATGGTTCGGGCGGCTGCTATAGGCGGCAGAGGCGCAGCGCGTGATGGATCGCCGCGGGGATCGGCTCGATGACCGCGGCGCCGAAGCGGGCATGCAACGCACGGGCGGTGTCACTCAGGGGCCCGCCGCCGATAACAACCACCTGCGCCCCGTCGCGGGCGATGCATGCATCCACGCAAAGGGCCAGTTCCCGCTCCTGCCGGCCAGGGTCGGCCGCGAGACGCCGCGGGCCCAGGGACGAAACCCGCACCCCCGTGAATTGCGCGGTCAGCGACAGGGCAGCGACCTTCGCCTCAATCGCCCGCACCAGGCCGGGCGTGGTCGTGGCGATCCCGAAGCGGCGGCCGCCGGCTGCGGCGGCGCGGATCGCGGCCTCCCCGATGCCAATGACCTTGCATAAGGCCGTGGCGCGCAGGGCGGCGAGGCCTGGGTCGCCGAAGGCCGCGATGATGATCGCGGTGATCTCTGGCCCGGCCGCCTGGCCCAAACGCAGAACTTCCGCCACCGACTGCTCCAGATCGGCCGCGGTCACGATCATCGGCACCCCCGTGGCCGCATGCGCGCCCTGGATCGAGACACCATCCGGCAGATGCGGCCGCGCCGCGTCCAGCATCATTGCCAGCGTGCGGGCGGAGGTATTGGGATTGATCAGAAAGATGGCCGCCATGTCGCACGCCCCGTGTCGTGCTCCAGTTTAGCCCGGCGGGTGATGAACCGCCATCACTCCCGCTGTGCGACCGTCCACGGCTCGTTGCCCGGCAACCCCGCGCAGGCACCCATCAGACAGGGGCCCAACAACGCCGAAAACCGCTGCGCCCCGGCCGGATTGAGGTGGGAGAACCCGTCCCCGAACCATTGATCCGGCCAGGCCCGCATCGCCGGACCAACCACCCGAAAGCCGGGATAGCGGGCTGCGTAGCCGACAAGCCAGGATGCGAACGCCGCCTGAACGGTGGGGCTGGTGGCTCTGGCGGTGCTCTCATTGACGGGCATGGCGATGAAGATCGCGGGAATCCCCCGCGCGTGCAGCCGGGCCAGTATCCGCTCGAAATAATGGTCCAGCACCGGCAAGGGCTGAAACGCCCGCAACCGCCCCTCCGCCGCGATCAAGCCGGACCCATCGGCGGTCCCGAAGTAATACTGGCCGCGGCTGGCAATCGCCGCCTCCAGCGCCTGATGATTGCGGTGCCAGCGCAGGAAACCACCGCCCTTGACCAGACTGGCGAAGAAATACGGCGGGAAGCGCCATGTATAAAGCCTGTCCCGAAGGAAGGAGGGAACGCCGTCGGTGTGACGTTCCTCGTAGATGGAGGGATCGTGCAACGCCGCCGAAACATCACGCAGGTCCGCCAGTTCGGCCGCGTTCAGGAAGCCGAACCGCATCGTACGCTCCCAAAACAACTCCGGCGCGGCGAAATGCGCGGGATCGAAGCTGACCACGACCAGGCGCGGCGGCACCGGGCAGAGCAGCGCCCGGTCGAGGGCAACCAGCGCCTCCACCGCCTCCCCGCCGCCCACCGCGAAGTTGGTGGTCTTCATCGGCAAAATGGCCGGGATTATGCCAACCGCGGCGCGTGAATCGCCGAGGATCAGGACCTCCCCCAGATCGCACCGTTCCAGCAGCACCTGTTTGGCGCGCCAGTTGGGGTATTCGGGATCCAGATAGGCCATGGGCATGCAAGCCACCCAGACCCAGATCACGGCGAAGGACACCATCATGGTCACGACCGCGATGGTCCCGTAGCGCGGCAGGTCAGAACTGGAAGTAGACGAACTCATTGGTCCCTCCCATCGACAGCACGCCCAGGGTCGCGGCGCAGCCGGCGGCGACCGCCCAGCCGGGCGAGGGCCGCCAGCGCAGCCAGCCCCCCTGCCCTTCCATGATTTCGCGGCTATTGGGCAGGAGCCAAATGATGGCCGCCAACCCCGCCAGCCAGACAACATCGAGCAAAGTCCGCGCGTCCGGCAGCGCCGGACCCAGGCCGTGCAGCCCCGCCATGCCTGCCAGCACCCCGCCCGCGGTTCCCAGATCCGGCGCCCGAAACACCACCGCGCCCACCAGCACACATAGATAGGTCAGAGCCACGTCAGTGGGCCGGCCGCCGGCGGGCGCACCGCCGCGCCACAACCTCCAAGCGTGGTTCAGAACCAGAAACCCCGCGTGCAGCAGCCCAAACACCAGGAACGGGGCGCGCCACCCATGCCACACCCCGGCCAGGACCATGGTGATCGCGATCGGTGCCAGGATCATCGCCCCGAACCCGGCCGGCCCCCGCTGCGCCGCGCGGTCCACCGCCAGCCCCGAGGCCCGCCGCCGCCGCATAATCGCCAGCGTCAGCGGGGTATGGATCGTGCTCATGAGGAAACGGGTCAGCGTGATGTGCCAGCGCTGCCAGTATTCGATGACGCTGCGCGCCTTGTAGGGCGAGTCGAAATTATGCGGCAGCCGCACCCCGAACAGCCGACCCAACCCGACCGCCATGTCGGAGTAGCCAGAGAAGTCGAAATACAGCTGGAATGACCACGCCAGGGCGGCCTGCCACGCCGCCGCCAGCGTCAGCCCGCCCGCATCCCCAAACCCGGCCGCCACCACCGAACCCAGCGGATCCGCCAGCAGCGTCTTCTTCAACAAGCCGATCAGTAGATACAAGCTGCCAATCGCCAGGCCGGACCCACCGCGCCGCACCGCCCCGAACTGCCCCGCCACATCCCACCCCCGCAGGATCGGCCCGGCCAGCAGATGCGGGAAGAACCCGATCAGCAGGGCGTCGCTAAGCCGCCCGCCAGCCGGCGCGCCGCGTTGATCCAGCAGGTAGCCGATTTGGGTAAAGGCGATGAAACTGATGCCGGGCGGTGGCGCGGGCAGCAGCCGGGCGAGACCGATAGAAGCCAGATTGAGCAAGATCCCGGCTGCGAGGATCGCGGTTTGCCGCCGGGGATGCGCCTCGGTCGCGCTTATGGCACGGCCGAAGGCCAGATGAACCTCAATCGATACCGCCAATCCCACCGCCAGCACCGGATCGGCCCAGCCATAGAACGCCAGCGAGCACAGCAGCAGCCAGGCGGTGCCGGCCATCGGGCCAAAGCGCGATGCCGCCCAAAAGCCCGCCAGCGCGACAGGCAAGAAGCCAAACAGAAAGCCAAAACCGCTGAACGACATGCGCCTTGCCCTCGGTGAACCGCGGGCATCCTGCGCATGGAAAGGTTAAGAAACGGTTAAGGCGAACCGATTTATGCGTGCCCGGCGACCGGGGACAACAACAACGGGTCGACATTCAGCTTCGCCAGCGCCCGCCGCCACTTGGTGCCATGGTTGGCGTCGAACAGCAGCGTCTCATCGGCGTTCACCGACAGCCAGGTATTATCCTGGATCTCCCGGTCGAGCTGCCCCGGCCCCCAGCCGGCATAGCCCAGCGCCAGCACGCAGGCGCGCGGGCCGGCGCCCTCCGCGATCGCCTGCAGGACGTCGAGGCTGGCGGTCAGTGCCACGGACTCGTCGACGAGCAGGCTGCCTTCGCTGGTCCAGTCCGCCGTGTGCAGCACGAAGCCGCGGCCGTCATCCACCGGCCCGCCCGCGTACATGGCAATCTGGCGATTCGGCGGGCGCGGGTCGATCTTCAGCTGGCTCAACAACTCCGCGAAGGTCGGTTTTGTAACCGGGCGATTCAGCACCAGGCCCATCGCGCCGTCCGGCGTATGGGCACAGACATAAATCACGGTCTGGGTGAAACGGTCGTCGCCCATGGCCGGCATCGCGATCAGCAATTGCCCGGTCAGGAAGCTATCGTCAGCGGAGGATCGAAGGGTTGCGCTCTTGGCCATGACCCAAATCTGATAGCTGCCCGGCCGAGATGCAAGCGCGATGGTTTGTCCCGTGCGAGCACCCTTGTTAGGGTGCGGCGGAACCCAATCGGAGGAAACCGCATCATGCAGCCAGCGACCAGTTCGCCGCTCGCGACCTATATCGAGCACCTGAAACGGGGCGAGCTCGGCTACCAGTTCAGCCCCTCCCTCGGCAAAGCCGTGTTCTATCCGCGCGTCATCGCGCCGGTGACCGGGGCAGACGACCTGGAATGGCGGGTCAGCGCGGGTCTGGGCACGGTGCATGCCACGACAGTGACGCATCCGGCCAAGGGCGATCCGTATAATGTGTGCCTGATCGACATGGACGAGGGCTACCGGCTCATGAGCCGCGTCGAAGACATCGACCCCTTCGCGGTCAAAATCGGCATGCGCGTGACGTTCCGGGTCCATCCCGCCGAAGGCGATGAAGACCCCTATCCCGTGTTCACTCCGGTGGAGAACGCCCAATGAGCGGCCTGACCCGCGCCAGCACCGCCATCGTCGGTGCGGCTGAATCCGATATCGGCGCCGTCGCCGCGCTGATGAGCCCGCTCGACCTGATGGCGCAGGGCATCCACCGCGCGCTGATCGATGCCGGGCTGACGCTGAAAGACGTGGACGGCGTGTTCTGCGCCACGACCCAGGCCCGCACCTCCGCGATGTCCCTGGTCGAGTATCTCGGCATGCCCAACGTCTATACCGACTCGACCATTGTCGGCGGTTCGTCGTTTGAGATCCATGTGGCGCATGCCCAGGCGGCGCTGGAAGCCGGGCTCTGCACCGTCGCGGTGATCGCTTATGGCAGCACCCAACGCACCGTCGGCCGCCGCGCCGCCAGCGCGCGGGAGTTCAATCCCTACGAAACCCCGTTCCGCCCGTTCCTGCCCGCCACCGCCTATGCCATGGCGGCGAGCCGGCACATGCACGAATTCGGCACCACCCGCGAGCAGATGGCCGAGGTCGCGGTCGCCGCCCGCGGCTGGGCGCAGCTGAATCCGGCGTCCTGGGACAAGAAGCCGCTGACGGTGGCCGATGTGCTGGCGGCGCGGCCGATAAGCTATCCGTTTACCGTGCGCGATATCTGCCTGGTGACGGATGGCGGCGGCGCTATCATCATGACGACCGCGGACCGGGCGCGGCACCTGAAGCACAAGCCGGTCTATGTGCTGGGCTGCGGGCAGTCGATCACGCATGCCTCCATCAGCTCGATGCCCGATCTGACGCATACCGGGGCGATTGCCTCCGGGGCGCAGGCATACAAGGCAGCCGGGATGAAGGCGTCGGATATCGACGTGCTGGCGCTGTATGACGCCTTCACGATCAATACGATCCTGTTCCTGGAAGACCTCGGCTTCTGCCCCAAGGGCGAAGGCGGGCGCTTTGTCGAGGGCGGGCGCATCGCACCGGGTGGCTCCTTGCCGGTGAATACCAATGGCGGCGGCTTGTCCTATTGCCATCCCGGCATGTACGGGTTGTTCATCCTGATCGAGGCGGTGCACCAGCTGCGCGGCGAATGCGGCGCGCGGCAGGTGAAGAAGGCCGATACCGCGATCGTGCATGGCAATGGCGGCGTGCTATCGGCGCAGGCGACGGTGATCCTGGGCGGGCCGGCGACGCTCTGATCCGGATCGCCGATAGTTGGTGCGACATTTCCCCTCCCCTCGCGGGAGGGGCGATGCGGCCGATGGTGTTATGGCTCGGCGCCTTTGCGTCTCGCCAGCCCAGGCTCAACTGAAATGACGCAGAACCCAGATCGCGGCGATGCCGGCGGCCATCGTGAGCGGCAGGTTCCTGGTGAGACAAGCGACCGCCAGGGCCAGCGCCCCCGCGCCCCACTCCCGCGTTCCGCCCGATAACAGCGAAACCGCGACCAGCGACACGATCAGGCAGCCCGGCAAAGCCCGCAGCCCCCGCGCCCAGGCCCCGTGCTGCGGGATGCGCTGGCCGATAAGCACGCCGGACAGGCGAATGAGGAAGGTGCCGGCGGCCAGGCCCAGAATAACGATCCAGGTCTCAGTCACGGCCGACCACCCCGGCCATCGCCGCCCCCGCGACGCCGCCCAACACCAGCCCCCAGGCCGGTGCCAGCCCCAGGCCATGGGTCGCCAGCGCCACAATTCCGATCGCGGTCAGCCAGGGCAGCAGGTCGCGCCGCCCCTTCCACAGGGAGCGGGCGATGGCGATGAACGCGGCGGTGAAAGCGAAATCCATGCCGAGCGATTTCGGCTCCGGCAGCGCCTGGGCAAAGGCCACGCCCGTCACTGTCGCGAGGCACCAGACCAGCAACAGGCACGCCCCGCCGCCCACCAGATACCAGTATCCGACCGCCCTGCCCTTCGCGCGTTGCGCCAGCATCAGGGCCCAGTTTTCATCGGTCGTCAGATGCGCCCCGAGCGCGACCTGCCACCAGCGCCGTCCGGCATAGACGTCCCGGATGGAGGCGGCCACCAGCAGCAGCCGCAGGTTCAATGCCAGGCCGGCGACGATGGCCGCGGCGGCGCCGGCGCCGGCCAGCACCTGCTGGGTGGCGATGATCTGCGCCCCACCGGCGAAGACCGTGGCCCCCATCGTGCCCAGCGCGAGCGGGCCGAATCCCGCCTGCGCCGCGAGCAGCCCGAACGCCAGGCCGTAGATCGCGACGCCCACCGCGAGCGGCGCGATCTCCCGCGCGCCGGCCCATGCCTCATCCGGCGCGGACTGGCTCATCTATCCGGCGCCAAAACCGAACAACCGGCGGGGCGTGTCCCACAGTACCTTGCGCCGGCTGGGCGCGTCCGGCACCAGCGTGTCCATCAGGTCCAGCAACGGCCCGTAATCGATCCGTTCCGGCGCGCGCAGGAACGGCCAGTCCGACCCCCACACGCAGCGGTCCGGCGTGAAGGCCTCGAGCAGGGCCGCGACATAGGCTGTGATATCGTCATAGGGGTGGGATTGGCCGGAGAACTGGCTGAATCCCGACAGTTTCACACTGGCCCGCCCGGCCCGGCCGAGGGCGAGCAGGGCCTGAAACCCCGGCTGCGCCAGCCCGGCCTCCGGCACCGGTCGGCCGCAGTGATCGACGACCAGACGCACGGTTGAACATTCGATAAGGGGTAGGAATGACAACAACTGCTCCGCCCGCACCTGCAGGTTCAGGATCATGTCCAAATCCGCCAGCTTGCGCAGCAGATCCGCCGTTCCCGCGTAATGGTCCACGCCGTGGAAGGGGGCGTTGAATGCGACGCCGATCATTCCGAGGGCTTTAAGGCGGACCAGTTCGGCCATGGTGATGTCGTTCATAACGACTGCAATGCCCTTGAAGCGTCCGTTGCCGCGCGCCAGGGCCTCCAGCACGGGGGACAGGTCCGTTCCATATCCAGAATTTGTTCCGACAATCAGGGCATGTTCGATGCCGTGCTGAGCCATGATGCGGCGCAGATTTTCGACGGGCGCGATCTCTGGTCCACTGGGGCGGTAGATCGTTTCGTTTTCGAACGGAAACCGCGCCGGGTCGATAACATGGCAGTGGCAGTCGATCCGGGGTTCGTCGGTGGGTGGCATGGTTCGGCCTCAGAATGTTGCCGCGACGGCCCGCAGGAGTGCGGGTGTGATGTCCGGGCGCACCCCGAACCAGGCTTCGAAGGCCAGCCGCACCTGGTTCAGCAGCAGGCCGAGGCCGTTGACCGTCAGATTGCCCCGTTCCCGCGCTGCTGCCAGGAAGGGCGTTTCGGGCGGGGTGTAAATCAGATCAGCGACGATGGTCTGGCCTGGCAGCCGGGCCAAGGACAGGTCGAGCGGAGGCTTGCCGGCGAAGCCGCGCAAAGCGCGCTCCAGTTGGGCTGCCCGCACGGGCAGCATGACGTAGCGGCCAGCGATGCCGTGCTGTTGCAGCCAGAAATTCTGGATCACCGGCGAGCGGGACTGGGCCACCGGCCAACCCAGGATGCCGGCGAGTGCGAAGGCATTGGGATGGGACATCGGGACGCTCCAAGGGATTTGGCGGACGAGGACGCGGTTATGCCTCAGCCGGGAATTTTGTCACCCCGGGGGGAGCGGTGTGCGTTGACCCCATTCGACCCGCCGCCTAGCGTTTGGGCGTCTTTTGGAAAGGGTACGAACGATATGGCCAATCAGTTAAAGGCCCGCCTCGCGGCGGGGAAAGCGGCGGTCAACGCCTGGCTCGCGATCCCCTCCGGCTTCTCGGCGGAGGTCATGGCGCAATGCGGCTGGGACAGCGTGACCGTCGACATCCAGCATGGGGTGCAGGACTACCAGTCCATGATCCAGTGCTTTCAGGCGATGGACAAATACCCGATCACCCCGCTGGTGCGGGTGCCCTGGAATGAGCCGGGGATTATCGGCAAGGTGCTGGATGGCGGCGCCTGGGGCGTGATCTGCCCGATGATCAACAACGCGGCCGAAGCCAAGGCGCTGGCCGATGCGTGCCTTTATCCGCCGATGGGCAAGCGCAGCAACGGGCCGATCCGCGCGGCGGCTTATGGGGAGAATAGCCCGTATCAGGGGATGGCGAACAGCGACGTGCTGATCATCCCGATGATCGAAACCCGCGAAGGGATCGACAATATTGATGAGATTCTGAGCGTGCCTGGCATCTCCGGCATTTATATCGGGCCGTCGGATATGGGCCTGTCGCTGGGCATGATCCCGACACTGGACCGGGAAGAGAAGGTGATCCTGGACATCTACACGAAGCTGATCGCGTCGTGCCGCGCGCATGGCAAGTTCGCGGGCCTGCACAATGCGACCGGCGCTTATGCGGCGCGGATGGTCGCGATGGGGTTCCAGCTGTGCACCATCGCCAATGACAGCGGGTTGATGGCACGGGCGGCGCGGGAGGCGATTGGCGTGTTCCGCAAAGACGCGGGGGAAAGCGCGGCCTGAGGGGCGGCGTCACCCGTCACAGTCCGGCATCACGCAATGCCGGACTGTGACGGCGCGTTACCGTCTGCCTTTCTCATAACCGGCGCTCAGTTACTTTTACCCTGGGCCGGCCCGCTGACGGGCTGTTGCTCGTCGCGAAAATCAAAGATGCGGGCAAGCAGTTTATCGAGCATAAGAAAGAACGCCGGCGCCCCATAGCCAGCGAGGAACGCGATCCCCGCCGCGGAGACGGACAGCGTGGGATGGCCGCTGGTGATCTCGGCCGCGACTTTCGCCGGATCGACGAACAGCGCGACGGATCCGCCGGCGACGACCCCGAGCATGACCTGAAACAGCAACAGGGACCGGTCGCGCGGCACCAGGATGCTGTCGGCGATTTTGGTCTGGACCCGGCGGATCGTGGCTGACAGCGCGCCGATCACGCCGAAGATCAGCGGCAGAATCAGGTTCGCAAAGCCGGACACCATCACCGACACGGACGGCCCCATCTCCTGCCTTGGGCCGCAGGTCTTTTCCTCAGGTTTTTGTTCTGCCGTATTCGTTTCCCCCGGCCGAAAGGCGAGGCATTTTTTGTCCCCTATATCATGGATCGGCGTGACCCAGCGGAAGAGATGGACAGGCCAGCTTCTGGCATAGGCATCCATATCGGAAATGGCATTATCGAACGATGCCTGTGAGTAAGCGTATTCACCGCAAAGCCGGGCGAACCGTGAGGTGGTGTCCCCGCCTTGGCTGGGAGGCTTGGTCGCAGCAGGCTCCGCGCCTGCCGGCGTCGCCTGGGATACCGGGCTGCCCCCTTGCTCCGCGGAGGCCAGACAGATTGCCCTGACGCCAGCCGGGCGCGGTCGCCCAGACTGGCCTGCGATCGGGTTCTGCGTGTCGTAAGCGGTATAAACAGCATCGGCCGCGGCGGACGCATCCCGTTTCGCCGCCTGCAGACGCGCGGCGAGCTGACCGCCATAGGTCGTCTCGGCCAGGAGCAGCGCCCCGATTATGGCCAGCACCAGAGTGAACAGGATTGTCCACCAGCGGGCGCGGCAGAAGGCATCCGCCATGGCTTTCAATTCGGGATAGACCCGGCGCACGACACTGCCCCGTGTCCCATCCACGGCATGGGCCTGGACGTGCTCCACCTGGCGCAGCCCCCCCATTCGCGATGCCGTGGCCATCGTCTCCGTCACGAAATAGGTGAAGGCGATCGACTGCGCTGTTGCCGGATAGGCGAAAGCCGAAAGCCGGTCTTTCGCAATCAATACGAACGCCGCGTCTTCCGATCGCTGGACGGCCGATCCCTCGGGAAAGCGCAGTTTGGAGATGCGTTTGACGATTTCCGGCGCACCCAGCGTCACCTTCTGGAGAATTTTCTTGCCCGGAACGGCGTTATTATCGACTTCTTCCGATAGCTCGATCTCCAGCGAACTCACGTTCCGGTCGGGCCTGCCGGCAATGAAGTCGAGCAGGAGGTAGACTTCATCCAATTCGCCGAAATATACTTTTTCCCAACGATGCGCACCCGTCTCAGGCTCCACATTATCGTTCATTGGTATTTTCCCTGTCCCACCTGGCGGCGATCTCAATATTAAGAATAATGCGAACACATTGCAAGCAATGACGGAATTCGCGGGTGTACGGTTCCGTATGTGCCAGGACAAAACGCGCCCGGACTGTTCCGTCAGCCGGCGGGCGCTGCCAACATGGACCGCATCGGATGATGGAGAAGTGAGGCGCGCGATGACCCGAACTGGCGGCACCTTCGCTGTGCCGGTATGAAGTCCCCCTGACACGAGACCGCAGAAGCCCAAACCGAGGATACAACCATGGCCCCGCCCCCCGTCATCCGCCTCCACGCCGAAGACAGCGTGGTCATCGCCCGTGCCACCTTGCTGCCCGGCGCGCCGGTCGCTGATAACGTGCGCTCCCTCGATCGCGTGCCCGCCGGCCATAAGGTCGCGGTGCGGGCGATCGCGAAGGGCGAAGCCATCCGCCGCTCTGGCCAGATCATTGGGTTCGCCTCGGCGCAGATCTCGCCGGGCCAGCACGTCCATACCCATAATTGTGAGATGGGGGATTTCGCCAAGGACTATGCCTATGGCGTGGACGCGAAACCCACCGACTACTTCGACCCGCCGGCGACCTTCCAGGGCATCGTGCGTCCCGACGGCCGCGTCGCGACGCGGAACTATATCGGCATCCTCACCAGCGTGAACTGTTCCGCCCATGTGGCGCAGGTGGTGGCCGATATGTACCGCCGCAATCCGCTGACCGGCCACGACCCGCTGGAGGGATTCCCCAATGTCGATGGCGTCGTCGCGCTGACCCACAAGACCGGCTGCGGCATGACCCAGGATGAGCCGTTGCGGGTGCTGCGCCGGACGCTGGCAGGCTACGCGCGCCACGCCAATTTCTCCCATGTCATCGTCCTGGGCCTCGGCTGTGAGGTCAACCAAATCGGCGGCCTGATGGAAGAGCAGCGCCTGGCCGGTCGGCTGCGCGGGCTCGATATCCAGACCATGGGCGGCAGCCGCAAGACCGTCGCCGCCGGGGTGGATTTCGTCAAAGAGGTCCTGGCCGAGGCCAATCAGGTCAGCCGCACCGCGGTGCCGGTCAGCGCCCTGACCGTGGCGCTGCAATGCGGCGGGTCGGACGGGTATTCCGGCATCTCCGCCAACCCGGCCCTCGGCGCGGCGAGCGATCTGATCGTGCGCCATGGCGGCTCGGTCATCCTGTCGGAAACGCCGGAGACCTATGGCGCCGAACATCTCTTCACCCGCCGGGCGGTGTCGCCAGAGGTGGGCGAGAAACTCGTCGGCCTGATGCGCTGGTGGGAGGAATATACCGAGCGCGAGGGCGCCGAGATGAACGCCAACCCCTCACCCGGCAACAAGGCCGGCGGCCTGACCACCATTCTGGAAAAATCGCTGGGTGCGATGGCCAAGGCCGGTTCGACCAATCTGGTCGATGTCGTGCGCTATGCCGAGGAGGTCAAAGCCCGCGGCTTCGTGTTCATGGACACGCCGGGCTACGACCCCGTCTCCGCCACCGGGCAGGTCGCGGGCGGCGCCAACCTGGTCTGCTTCACCACCGGCCGCGGCAGCGTGTTCGGCTGCAAGCCGGCGCCGTCGATCAAGCTGGCGACCAACACGCCGATGTTCAAACACATTGAGGACGATATGGATGTGAACTGCGGCACCGTGGTCGATGGCGACGAAAGCGTACAGGCATGCGGCGCCCGGATTTTCGACCTGATCCTGCGCGTGGCCTCGGGCGAACAAACCAAGAGCGAGGCCTTCGACTTCGGCTCCGCCGAATTCGCACCCTGGGTGCTCGGCGCGACGATGTGATAGCGGGCGCCCGAATGCGTGACGAAAGGGCCACCGTTACCCGTCATGCCGACGCAGGTCGGCATCCACGCCTTCACTGGCGGTATCGGAGGAAAAGGCGTGGATGCCGATCTCCATCGGCATGACGAGGGTGGGTAGGCATGCGTCAGCGGCTGCGGCCGCTGCTATAACCCGGGCGGATGTCAGGCGGCGCCCGGTTGTATCGCAGATGGCGGCTTTCCGCCCAAAACCGTCATCCTCGGGCTTGTCCCGAGGATCACCGGCCGCACGGGCACGAGTATTTTATCAATAAAATCAACGACAACGCCGCGAGCAATCCTCGGGACAAGCCCGAGGATGATGGTTTTGACGCTTGTGCCGCTCCCCGAAAACCATACCCAATCATCCTTCCGCCGCACCGCAAGCCGCTTGTGGCGGCGCGGTCGGTCGCGGTATCCCCTCGCCACCGCCTGATTCAGGAGATTCCGATGCCCCGCCTGCTGCCCGTTCTCGCCGTTCTCGGCGCCATTGCCGCGCTGCCGGCCTCCGCCCAACGCCAATGCGCGGCGGCCACAGATCAAGCCCAGTTTGAGGTGCAGGCGTTGCGCAGCCATCTGATGGTGCTGGCTACCAGCTGCGACAATGAGAGCGGCCGCTACGCCGCCTTCATCAACAAGTACCAGCGCGACCTGAACGCCAATGACCAGGCCGTCACCGCCTGGTTCAAGAAGCGCTACGGCGGCCGCGGCCAGGCCGAGCACGACCGCTACATCACCGACCTCGCCAATGCGGTGTCGACGGGATCAACCGTGCTCGGCGGCGATCTGTGCCCGCATGATGGGATGATGTTCGCGGAAGTGATGGCGCTGCGCGGCCCCGCGGATCTCGCGAGCTATGCCGCGGCGAAGGATCTGGTGCCGCCGAGCCTGGATGCCTGCCCCGGCCAACAGCCGGTGGCGGCGAAACCCGCCGCCAAGGCCGCCCCGGCGAAGAAGTAAGGCGAAACGCCGCCCCCGATCAGGGGGCGGTGACGGTGACGGCGATCCGCACGCTGGCCTCGGAGGGCAACACCTGCACGGTGAAGCTGTCGGTGCCGGTGAAGCCGAATTCCGGCGTGTAGTCGATCCGCGTATCGTTGCCGACAGTATGCACCAGCGCCTTGCCATGCGCCGGGCGCGCGACCAGCAGCCCGGCATCGAAGGGCTTGCCGCCATTGCTCACCGGCAGGCCGCACCAGCCGGTATTGCCGCTGCGCTTCATGGTCGCCTCCGCCACCTTGCCCGCGGCGAGGGCGGGCTTGGAGACTTCGCACACTTTGGCGCCATTGTTCACATCGGCGGCGAACAGCCGTACCGACGGGCCCGACGCGCCGCCAGGCTGGCCGGAGCAGCCCTGCAACAGCGCGCCCACCAGCGCGAGGCCAAGGATCGGGGACAGAGAGCGGACATGGGTCATGGTCAGATAGCCTTTGTTGGGTCGCCGGGCGGAGACATAGCGCGTCCCACAGCGATGGGAAGCCCGATCAGAAATTCCAAATTTGGCGGGATGTCCGTCCTGAACGTCATAGCCGGGCTTGTCCCGGCTACCAATCGCGGCACATCTCGTTGAAATGAGCGAAAAACCGTCGCTGCGTGCCGCGATCAATCCTCGTGACAAGCACGAGGATGACGGGGAGCCGGCCGCGGGTCAATTTTAGAACGGCTGCAAGCCCGGCCAGAATCAGACCGAGAAATACTTCGCCCGCGGGTTCAGCACCACAATCGCGCTGGTCGATTGCTCCGGATGCAGCTGAAACTCATCCGACAAATCCACCCCGATTCGCCCCGCATCCAACAACCTCAGGATCGGCTCCTGATCCTCCAGCCGCGGGCAGGCGGGATAGCCGAAGGAATAGCGGCTGCCGCGGTAGGACTGGCTCAGCATCTTCTCCATATCGCGGTCGTCTTCCGCCGCGAAGCCGAGTTCGGCGCGGATGCGCTTATGCGTGTATTCGGCCATGGCCTCCGCCATTTCGACCGACAGGCCGTGGAGGTAGAGGTAATCCTGATACCGGTTCGCCTCGAACCACATACGGGCCGTGTCGGAGGCCTTCTGCCCGACCGTGACCACCTGCAACCCGATGACATCGCGTTCGGCGTCATCGACGTCGCGGAAGAAATCAGCGATGCACTCGCCGTCCTCTTTCGGCTGCCGCGGCAAGGCGAAACGGGTGAGCTCGGTGGTGCCGTCCTGGTCGAAGATGATCAGGTCGTTGCCCTGGCCGGCCGCCTTCCAATAGCCATAGGCGGCCTGGGGCCGCAGGATGTCCTCGCTCTCACAGATCGTCAGCATCCGGCGCATGACCGGGCGCAGCTCCTGCTTCGCCCAGCCGAGGAATTCCTCCAGCGTCTTGCCCTGTTTGCGGAAGCCCCATTGGAATTGGTACAGGCTGCGCTCATTCACGAAGGGCACGATGGCCTTGGGCGCGGCTTCAATGATGCGCGCCCCCCAGAACGGCGGCTGCACCACCGGCACGTCGCCGGTCAGCCGGCGGCGGCGCTTCTGCACCGTCGGGACATCGATGGGCGCGAAGGCCCGCTCATCCGCCTGGCCCAGGGTGCGGGTGGTGTTGCGAGCCTTGCCGGCGCGCTTGGCCTGCACCGCGGCGAGGTAATCGTCGAACCCGTTGCCGGTGACGCGGTCCATCAGATGCAGCCCGTCGAAGGCATCGCGGGCATAGGCGACCCGGCCGGACGCATAGGACGCGACGCAGGCGTCTTCCACATAGTTCCGCGTCAGCGCCGCGCCGCCCAGCAGCACCGGCACGTCGATGCCCTGGCGGGACATCTCCTCCAGGTTCTCGCGCATCACCACGGTGGATTTCACCAGCAGGCCGGACATGCCGATGGCATGCGCCCGGTGTTCCGTCACCGCGTGCAGCATGTCGGCCAGAGGCACCTTGATGCCGAGGTTGATCACCCGGTAGCCGTTATTGGTCAGGATGATATCGACCAGGTTCTTGCCGATATCGTGCACGTCGCCTTTGACGGTGGCGAGCACGATGGTGCCTTTCTCCTGGCCCTCGATCCGCTCCATCTTCGGTTCCAGGTAGGCGACGGCGGCTTTCATGGTCTCGGCGCTTTGCAGCACGAAGGGCAGCTGCATTTTGCCCGACCCGAACAGCTCCCCCACCACCTTCATGCCGTCGAGCAGCACGGTGTTGATAATATCGAGGGGCGGCATCGTCAGCAGCGCCTCATCCAGGTCGTCGGTCAGGCCCTTGCGGTCGCCATCGACGATGCGGTCTTTCAGCCGACCTTCGGCCGTTTCCGCGCGCTGTTTCTTGACGGCGTCGGCCAGTTTCCGGTCCGCGAAAATTTCCAGCATCTTCTGCAAGGGGTCGTAGCCTTCTTCGCGCCGGTCGAAGATCAGGTCTTCGGCGACTTTCACCTCCTCCGGCGCGATCAGGTGCAGCGGCCGGATCTTCGACACATGCACGATCGCGCCCGTCATCCCCGCCCGCTGCGCGTGATCGAGGAAGACCGAGTTCAACACCGCCCGCGCCGCCGGGTTCAGCCCGAAGCTGACATTGGACAGGCCGAGGATGATCTGGATGTCGGGGAATTTCTCATGGATGGCCTTGATGCCCTCCAGCGTCCACAGCGCCAGCTTGCGGTCGTCTTCGTTGCCGGTCGCGATGGTGAAGGTCAGCGGGTCGATCATCAGGTCCGACTGGGCGAGCCCGTGCGTGTCACAGGCGAATTCGACCAGCCGTGACGCGATGCGAACCTTGTCCTCGGCCGTCTTGGCCATGCCGACTTCGTCGATCGTCAGCGCGATCACCGCCGCGCCGAACTGCTTGGCCAGTTTCAGGCGGTCGGTGGCGGCGCCTTCGCCGTCTTCGAAGTTGATGGAGTTGATGATGGCCTTGCCACCATGCAGCTTCAGCGCCGCCGCGATTACCGGGGTTTCCGTGGAATCGATCACCAGCGGCGTGTTCACCGATGCGGTGAAGCGGCGGATGACCTCGGTCATCTCAAAGTTTTCGTCCCGCCCGACGAAGGCGGTGCAGATATCCAGCGCGTGCGAGCCTTCCTCACCCTGCTCGCGGCCCATCGACACGCAGCCGTCCCAGTCGTGCTTTTCCTGCAATTCGCGCCATTTCCTGGAGCCATTGGCGTTGCAGCGCTCGCCAATAGCGAAGATCGCATTCTCCTGCCGCAGCGGCACCGACTGATACAAGCTCGCCACGCTCGGCACCCAGATCGGCTTGCGCGCCACCGGCGCCGGGCGGAAGCCGCCACGCTTGCGCAGCATCGCGTCCAACGCCTGGATATGCGGGATGGAGGTGCCGCAGCAGCCGCCAATCAGATTGACCCCATCCTGGGCGACGAAGCGTTCCACCCAGCTGGCCAGTTCAGCCCCACCCAGCGGATAATGGGTCTGCCCATCCACCAGCTCCGGCAGCCCGGCATTGGGCTGCACCGAAATCAGGCCCGGCCAGTTGGCCGCGAGCCAGGCCACGTGTTCCGCCATTTCCTGCGGCCCGGTGGCGCAGTTCAGCCCCATCAGCGGCACGTCGAGCGCGTTGATCACCGTCGCGGCGGCGGCGATATCCGGCCCCACCAGCAGCGTCCCCGTCGTCTCCACCGTCACCTGCACGAAGATCGGCGTGTCCGTCCCGGCGGCGCGGCGGGCGATCTTGGCGCCGTTCACCGCGGCCTTGATCTGCAAAGTGTCCTGGCAGGTCTCGATCAGGATGGCGTCCACCCCGCCGGCGATCAGCCCACGGCATTGTTCGGCCAGCGCAGCTTCCAGCGGGTCATAAGCGATATTGCCCAGGCTCGGCAGCTTGGTGCCCGGCCCGACGCTGCCGACAACCCAGCGGTGGCGGCCGTCGCTGAAGGTCTCCGCCGCCTCCCGCGCCAGTTCGCCGGCGATCTTGTTGATCTCGAAGGCCCGCTCCGCCAGATCAAATTCCGCCAGCGTCACCGGGGAGGCGCCGAATGTATTGGTCTCCACCATATCCGCGCCGGCCTCGAAATAGCCGCGATGGATCTCGCGCACGAGGTCGGGGCGCGACAGGCACAGCACATCCGTGCAGTTCTCCCGCCCCCAATAATCCTTGTCGGTGTCGAGGGTCAGCGCCTGCACGCGGCTGCCCATGCCGCCGTCGCACAGCAGAACCTGATCACGCAAAGCATCGAGCAAATGGGGTCGGGTCATGACTTGGTATCCAGATCAGGGCGTTGGGCCGGCCACAGGCACACATCGAGCGGGCCGGGGACAATCACGGGGTCACCGGGCCGCATCCCGGCCTCGGTCAGAAGTGTGCGCATGGCGGCATCGGAAAACCCGGGCCAGCGATGCGCCAGCCTGGCGCTCAGGTCGGCTTTTTGATGCGCCGCCAGCTCGATGACAATCATCCGCCCGCCGGGGCGCAGCACGCGCGCGGCCTCCGCCACCACGCCAGGCGGGTCTTCGGCGTAATGCAGCACCATCTGCAACACGGCGGTGTCGAAGGAGGCATTGGCCAAAGGCAGCCGGTACATATCGGCCTGACGCACCGCGCAATGCGCGAATTGCTCCCCCCGACAGGCGGGACCGGGCCAGCGCCAGCATGGCCTTGGAGGCATCCACACCCAGCGCCTGCGTCACGCGGGAGGCCAGCAGTTCCAGCACCCGACCGGTGCCGGTGCCGACATCGAGCAGATGGCCCGGGGTCGGAATCAGGTCGAGCAACGCGGCTTCCACCGCCTGCGCCGGCAGTTCCAACGCCCGCATCTCATCCCAGTCCGCACCCTTGCGGCGGAAGGATTCCGATGCCTCCCGCGCCCGTTCGGCCAGCACCCGGGCGGCCTGGCGGCGGTCGGATTCCAGCGTCGGGTCGTCGCCGGGCAGGCGGGCGATCAGCTCCCGCGCCAGATCGCCGTCGGGACCGGTGGGCAGGGCGAACCAGACATTCGTGCCCTCCCGCACCCGGTCCAGCAGGCCGCACTCGCAGAGCAGCTTCAGATGCCGCGACAGGCGCGGCTGCGACTGGCCGAGGATTTCGGTGAACTCCATGACACAGAACGCCCCGCGCGCCGTCAGCGCGAGCAGGCGCAGACGGGTCGGTTCAGCGGCGGCGCGCAAACTGGCCAGGAGGGCTTCCATGGCGGCGTTGTGACATAAGGATATGTTTATGTCTATGGGGATTGAACGCGCGACTGACCATGGGCACGCGCGATTGTGGTCAGGGGCACGCGCGCGGAAACCACCCCGAACCATTTGCGTTCATTTGCGTTCATTTGCGGTTCCTTATCGGCTCGCCCCCCGTCCGACGCCGGGGCAGCCAGCCCATCGCAGGCAAGAAAACCGCAAATGAACGCAGATAAACGCAAATGTTGTACCGGCTGCCTGCCCAATACCCCGGCCGGGGACAAACCAGTTGACGCGAAAGCAGCGCTTGCAGATCCTGACAGGCAGCGCGCCGGATAATCTCATTTTACGATCTTAAAGATCCGAAAACAATACTATGATACCAACTTGCATAAAGGTTGACCTACCGGCACCCAAAACCCGTCATGGTCCGCGAAG
>CAIUPC010000322.1 GCA_903900905.1 uncultured Acetobacteraceae bacterium | reverse complement strand
GTGGCGATGTCGGCTATGGCAAGACGGAGGTCGCCATCCGCGCCGCCTTCAAGTAGAGCAGAACGCGCGAAAATCGTTTCCGCGATCTGTGAATGCGGTAGGGCTTGACCCGAGCATGACGGGAAAAATGGCCGTCCAGGCCTGAGGGTTAAACCGGACACCCCTGGGATAAGCCCGAAGATCACGGTTTTTGGCAGAAATCTGCCATATGCGAGATCCCTGCCGTCACGCCGACACAGATCGGCATGACGCGTCAGAAGAAACCCAATCAGCCCGGAATGGTCGCCGCAACCAGACGCGGCCCCGCTTTATCGGCGCCCTCCAAACCGCGGCACAGCGCGACCAGCGCGTCGTAACCGGCGGGACCAATCGCCGCGCCCTCCCCGATTTCGGTCATCCGGCGGGCATGCTGCTCGAAATCCCAGATGAACTCCCGGCCCGTGCCTTCGCGGGTGAACTGGCGGCCATCCTTGGTGAACACCGTCACCCGCGGCCCGAACAAAGTCCGGCGCACCATCGGGATGATCTTCACCCGGTGCATCAACTCCAGCACCTCCGCCGGGTCGCTTTCGCCCGGCCCGGGCCCGGCCCCGCGCAACAGCGGATAGCCGCCGGTCACCGCGCCATAGGCCGAGAAATACTGCGTGCTGCCGACTTCGGGCGAACCGCCGCGGGAGGGGAAAGCCGGGCTCGGATATTCGGTCTCGAACCAGTTCACCACCGCCTCGATCCGGTCGATATCCGCATATCCCAGCCCATTGTCGCGGCACAGGCCCGCGGTCACATCGACATGCGCGATATTGTAGCCAGCGGTGGAATAGACGCGGTACAGCGTCTCCAGGAACATCCAATCCTGACCGAGGCCCTTGGTGATCGCCGACAGGTCCGTCCGATTGTCGCCCGTGTAGCTATAGCGCAGCACGCCCAGATTATTGCCGAGATAGGCGTGGTAGAAACCGGCCTCACCCTCCAGCGTGCTATCACCGGCGCGCCCGCCATGCCGGGCCAGCGCCACCGCCAGCAGCGCGCTGCGCACCGCGCCGCCTTCGCGCAACGACGCACCGCCGGCCCGCGCGCCTTCCAGATTGCCCGCCGCCAGATTGACGCATTGCGCGATCGCGGTGTTGATCTGGTCTTCGTTCAGGCCATGGATTTTCGCCGCCGCCACCGCCGCGCCGAACAGGCCAAACACCGGCCCGGCATGGAAGCCGCGCGACATCAGGGTCGGGATGAACTCCGACGCCATCCGTTCCAGCACCTCATAGGCCGCGGCGATGGCGGTCAGGAAGGTCTTGCCGTCGCAGCCCGTCACCTCCGCCGCCGCCAGCGCGACCGGCAGGATCGCCACGCCAGGATGGGTCAGCATGCGGAACGTATCCCACTTGCCGCCGGCGAAGATCATCTCCGCGTTGATATAGGCCGCGCCCGCTTTGGTGAATTTTTGGCCGGAGCACAAAGCCGTCGCGACCCCGCCGCCCCCGGCTTCCTCATCGGCGATCAGCGCCAGCGCCTGCCGCGTCGCCGGCATGTCGCGCGCCAGCAGCGCCGAACACAGCGCCTGGAGAATCACCCCCTTGGCCCGATCGACCACCGCCGCCGGCAGGTCTTCATAGCGCAGTTCGGCGGCGAATTTGGCGAATTGGCGGCTCAGGGACATGGATTGGTTTCCTGCGAAGTGTGATGTGGGGTCAGCCGACGATTGCGGCCAGGTCTTCCAATTGCTCGCTATAGCGCGAGACCGGGTTCAGCAGCAGATGGTTGGCGCCCATGGCGATCAGGGCTTGCAGCTTTTCCTTCACCTGCGCGCGCGTGCCGTAAATGCCGGAGGCATCGGCGCCATTGGGATTGAAGTACACCTCCCGGAACCAGCGATCCAGCTCCGCCCGCGCGACGTCGGGGCGCTCATTGACCGCGAGGAAGACGCGCTTGGAGATCGGAAACGCCTCCGGATCCCGTCCCGCTTTCGCCAGCGCCGCTTTCAGGATGGGCACCGAGGCGCCGAATTCCGCGATGCTCGATCCGCCCGAGCCCATCCAGCCATCGGCCAAAGATGCCGTCCGGCGCACCGCATCCGGATGCCCAACGCCCATCCACAGCGGCAGATGCGGCTTTTGCACCGGCTTGGGGGACATGCGCACGCCATCGAGGTGGTAGAACCGGCCGTCGAGCGTGGTGCGCTCCTGCGTCCAGAGCGATTTCAGGATCGCCACCTGCTCGCGGAACCGGCCGACACGGCCCGCGGTCGGAACCTCAAATTCGCGGAAATGGTGTTCTCGCCCGAGGCCGACGGCCAAAGTGGCGCGGCCGCCGCTGACATAATCCAGCGTGGACCACTGATGCGCCACCATCGCCGGATGCTGCACCGGCAGCACCACGACCGAGCAACCCAGCCGTATCCGCGTGGTCGCCGCCGCGGCGTAGGCCAGCACCACCACGGGGTCGAAGCAATTGACGTGATCGAGGGTGTTTTCCGTGACCCAGAGGTCGCGGAAGCCCAGCGCCTCCGCCCGCTGCGCGACATGGCGCACCTCGGCCATGTCGAGCGTATCGGGCGAGCGATGCGGCAATGAGACCCCGAAGGGGATTCCGTCCTTCAGGGCCATGGGATCAGACCTTCTCGATGATTTCCATCTGCGCGCCATCCGGGGCCTGCACGAAGGCGACCCGGCGGCCGTTGGAAACCAGCTCTTCGAGGATCGCCACGCCATTGCCGCGCAAAGACGCCATCGTGGCGGGGTAATCGGTCGTGGTCACGGCCATATGCTCGATGCCGTAATGCTGCTCGTGATTCTGCGTCGCGACCTTGTCGGTGACATTGAGCTGCAGGCCATGCAGATCGAGCTGGTAGCCGCCATTGGGCATGCTGCCCTTAATCGTGGCGCCGAAATTGTCGATATAATACTGGATCGTCGCCTTCGGATCGGTTGTCTTCAGGTGGACGTGCTGCAGTGCCAAGGTCATGGTCGCTCTCCCGGTGTTGCCCCGTTCAGGGATGTGAGACGGCAGCTTGGCACTGCCGCCCCACCTGTCAACCGGGAGCGTGCCGCCCCTTACCGGCGCCGAATCGCGCGAAGCCCCGCGACCCCCACCGACAGCAGCAACAGAGTCGCCGGTTCCGGTGCCGATTGGGTCGGCGACTGGTAGCCGAGCAGATAATCGAACCCGCTCGAGGATGTGAGCGTGACCGATGAAAGACTTATCGGCGTGCCATTGGCATCCGCCAGCGAGACGATGCCACCCCAGGCGACCGTGTTGCTGAAATCAGCGCCGAAACTCGCACCATAGGTGGTCACCGGTGCGGGATCGAATGGGGTGGTGAAACCCGCGTCGCTCTCAGACGACAGATCGATGGTCAGATCCAATGTTATCGGTGAGCCAAAAACGAATTGCGCGACGATCGGCTTATCCGTCGGCAGAGCGCTGCCGGAGAGGGTCACCCCGTTACCTGCCTCCGTATACAGGCCAGAGTCGGACACCGATCCCCCACCTGTGAGCCCGGCATGCCATGCCCAGGACACATGGCCGCTGGTCAAGGGAAAGGACCCGAAACTCACCGTGCCGTTGGCGTGAATAGTGCCGACAAACGTGCCGGAGGTCCCATTCAGCCCTGGTACGTTGATGGTGAACGCATCGTTAAACGACACACCATGCGCCGCGGCGGTCGCCTGGGCATTCGCCGCTTTCTGTGCGTTCGGGTTATTACCAACAGCCACGCCGACCGTGGCGACGGTCGCAACGCTGGCATGAACGGCCCCAACCTCTGCGGTCGCCGAAGCCTGCGCCCGCTGGGCCACGGAACCATTCTGCGCGCTACAGGCACCCGGGATGCTCCCGACGCCATCGGCCGCCGAACAGTCATAGGCCGACAGCGACGAGGCCGATGCGGTCGTGAGCGAGTTGTTCAGCACCGTCTGCGAGTCACCAACGCCATTGGTGACTCCGGTACCGGTTTGCGCGCGCATCAGCGGCGTCGCATGACCCGCCACTGGCACGGCCAGGGCGACGGTTACGGCAAGGGCCAGACCCATTCGACGATATGATATCATTTTCAATCACCCCCGGGACCGGCCTTTTCACCGGCGTTTTTAGAACAGCACTGAGAGTCTTTTCGCGCGCGGACCCGTTCGACGCGGCGTGCACGCTCCCAGCGGAACGATGCCGATAAAACGGTTGCAAAAGTGATAACATCAGGCGCGGCACCGGCGCAAGAGGCGGTTGTCTTCAGGTGGACGTGTTGCCCACCGGTTGACCGGGGAGCGGGCGGGGCAATGGTCGATCAGCGTGAACGACCGGTTCCGGATTTGCTTCGTCTGGACCGAAAACGGACCCGATGATGTCGAATTCATCGATTACCCCTGGCCGTGCGGGAGCAAGCTCATGGCTGCCCATGATTTCACCGATTTCGCCACCCCGTTGCCGCATCCCGGCGCGCTGGCCAAGGCCATGGGCCTGAAAGACCGCACCCGGATCGAGCGGTTAGTGCGAGAGCAGCAGCCGGTCACGGCGGGCACGGCGCTGCGGCCTGGGCTTGTGTTCGGCACGACGCCGCAATTCTGGATCAATCTGCAAACCGGCCATGCCCTGTCTAAGGCAGCGATCGCGGCGCGCGAGGAACTGGCGGCGATCCGGCCCCTCGTGGCGGCCTGAAGCCCTCTACGCTGTTGGTAACAAAGGTAACGCCTGACAAGCCTGAATATAAAAGCGAACAAAGCGCAGTCCGTGCTGCCGCCGTCATTCAACGAGCACTCAAAAAGCGGATGCGCAATGGCTGGGCGCATCCCTACCGCGTTCACACATCGCGGAAACGAAAATTTGGCAGGTGGGGACAACGGTATTTTCTCCCCGTCATGGCCCGGCTTGTCCCTACCGCATTCACACATCGCGGAAACGAAAATTTGGCAGGTG
>CAIUPC010000321.1 GCA_903900905.1 uncultured Acetobacteraceae bacterium | reverse complement strand
CGTTCGACGCCCCGAACTCCCCCACCAGCACCGCCGCGTCATGCTGGCGTGCCCAGGATGCAGCCGCCTCCACACGCCGGCCGATCGCCGCGGCGTTCCAGCCGGAGGCGCAGTAGTAGCGCATGAAGCCAGCCGTCGCCGCATCCGCCACCGGACTGGCCATCGCCTGGCAGAGCGCCGGGTCATCCACCGGGAACGGCAGCCGCGCCAAAGCCCCCCGATCCAGATCCGGCCACCACGCCGCCAGGCTGGTCAGATCGGGCGGGTCGTAGAAGTGCACGCTGTAGACGACGTTGGGACCCGCCTCCGGCGCCAAAGCCTGCAGGCCGGCGATGCTGCCCCAGTCATGGCCGGTCAGCACGATGGTGCTGTCCGGCAATGCGGCCCGGACCACGCGCAGCAGCCCCTGCTGCAAGCCCGCCCAGGCGCCGGGGGCACCGGTAAAGACCGGCTCGTTCAGCAATTCGGGGAAGACCCGCCTTGGATCGCATTGCCGCAATGCCGGCGCCATGTCCCGCCAGAAGCCAATCAACCGAAGACGCTCATCCGGACGATCTTCCAGGTGCCAGGAAACCGGGTGCGCATCCAGCACCACCGCCAGCCCCTGGCGTTGCAAGCGGCAGACCGCAGCCACCGCCACCGCCCGCGCCGCGGGTTCGGCCACCACCACCGGATCAACCGCCAACCGGACGAAGGTGAACCCGGCAGCACGCAAATCCGCCATCGCCGCGTCGCTCATCCAGCCGGCCAGAGCGTCTGGCGCGCGTGAGCCCGGATAGCGGAACCAGCCGGTGATGCTCACCCCCCGTTGCAGCAAGGCCAGTTGTTCGGCGGGCGGCCGTGCCGCCACGGGTGAAGCCAGGAGCAGCAGGACGGCCGCGAACCACCCCGAAAAAATCCGCCAAAATCGTCCGTTATAGGGCAATTTGTTAACCTTTGGTCGTTACCCTGCCCAGCCTACACCAACGGAGGTTGAGAAATGGTTAACGCCAGACAGGGTTTCCGCACCGAATGCCTGGTCCTGTTGCTCGCGCTGGCCGTGCTGACCGCCGTCGCCAGCGGCCGGGGCGCCGAATACGACGAGCAATACACCCTCTTCCTGACCAGCGGCATCCCGCGGCCGAATTGGCCCGCCGATATCATGCCGGCCGGCATGGTGTCCGGCCTGCAAGCCGGGCACGCCGGCAGCCTGCAAATCGCCCAGGATCTGCGGGCGACCGACGTGCATCCGCCGCTCTATTTCTGGGCCGCCGGCCTGTGGCGATCGGTCCTGGGTGGAGGCTTGTTCACGCTCCGCCTGCTATCGGCCGCCTGTGCGCTGGCCGCGCTCGCGCTTGTCGGCCGCATCGGGCGCCAGATCGGGGTCCCGCCGGCACTCGCGATGGTGCTGACCCTCGGCTGCTACGGCTTCGCCTATACCGGCGGCATCGCCCGCGGCTTCGCTTTGGCGCAGTGCCTGACGCTCGCCGGGCTGACATGCGCCTTGCGGCCCGGAAACGGCGCCAGACGAGACTGGATGGCGGGAACGCTGCTCGGAGGCGCGGTCCTGGCGAACTACCTCGCGGTCTTCGCCGCTGGCGTGCTGGTGCTGTTCTGCCCGGTTGCTTCCCGCAGGCATTGGCTCGTCCGCCTTACCGGCTTTCTGCCGCCGGTGGCGCTGGCCGGCTGGTTCTTCATCGCCCAGCGCGGCACCCGCGACGGCCAATTCCCGCCGTTCGAGTGGTTGCCCGCGCTCGCACGCCTGGCCGGCTATGCCGCCGCCAGTGTCACCGGCGGGCTTGCGCTCTATGCGCCAGCGGGAGCGCGCCTGCCGATCGCGGCCGGATTGATCCTGGTTCTGACCATGCTGGTCGGCCTCATCGCCGCCCGCTGGCGGTCGGTGGCGGCGCGGCCCATACGATGGCTCCTGCTGCTGGCCATGATCGCGCCACCGCTGGGGCTGCTCGGGCTGGGGGTCGTGTTCAATACGACGCCGATTGAGCTGCGCTACCTGTCGTTCGCGACGCCCTTCCTGGCCTTGCTGGTGGCCGGCGCGGTGCGGGGGCTTCGGCTGCGGGCGCTGGTATTGACCGTGACCGGCGCGGTGCAGGCCGCCGCCATCGCCGGGTTGATCCTACGGCCCGAGACGATGCAACCCTCCCGCGCCACCGCTCGTAGCGCTGCCGCGCTCGCCGGCGATGGCATCACCCTGCTACCCCGCGGCAACGATGGGGTCGGCCTTGTCGGCGCGTTCATGATCGAGGCGCCGCCGGACCTGCCCGTTCTGCTGGTCGGACCGGACGAAAGCCCGGACGCAATCCGCGGCCGGGCCGGCGCCTTCCCCCGTGTCGTGCTGGCCTTGCTGGCGCAGGATGGTGCCAGCAAGGCCGAAGTCGCGTCCATGCGCGCCGCCTTCACGCATCCGGACTGGCGCCAGGCCGCGATCGGGTTCAACGTCGCCGTCTATGAACGAACGGAGCCCCTCCAACGATGACCGTCCCCGGCTTCTCTCAGTGGTTCGGCTGAGGCGCGCCATGTTCCTGTTGTCGATCGCGCTGCCCATCGCGGCGGTGCTGGGCTATGTCCTGTTTGTCTATGCGCTCTACCGGTATCAGGGCCAGTTCCTCTATCGCCCGGTCGTGACCATCCCGGATCGGGAACGCGCGGGTCTGGCGGATGCCGTGGTCGTGCCGCTGCAGACCAGCGACGGGCTGACATTGACCGCCTGGTACCTCCCGCCGCCAACGCCCGACAGCTTCACCGTCCTCTATTTCCACGGCAACGGCAGCCATATCGGCCATCGCGGGGCAAGGGCGCGGCAGATACAGTCACTCGGCTGGGGGGTGCTGCTGCTGGGATATCGCGGCTTCGGCGGCAATCCTGGCTATCCCAGTGAGGAAGGGCTGATGAACGACGCCCGCGCCGGCATCGCGGCCCTGCGCGGCTTCGGCGTCCCGGCCAACCGGCTGCTGCTATGGGGGGAATCACTCGGCACCGGCGTCGCGGTCGGCATGGCCGCGGAGACCGATATCGCGGCCCTACTGCTGGAACACCCCTATTCCAGCATCACCGAGGCATCCCAGGGCCAGTACCCCTATGTGCCAGTTCGCTGGCTGCTGAAGGACCATTACAACTCCTTCGCCCATATCCCCCAGGTCCGCGCCCCCATCCTCGTCATGCAAGGTGCCGATGATCGGCTTGTACCCCCCTGGATGGGGCGCAAATTGATCGCCGCGGCCAAGGTCCCGACACAGCTTTGGACCGTTGAGGGCGCGGGCCACGAGGATCTGACGGCCTATGGCGGGCTGGAAATCGTGGCGCGTTTCGTCGAGACATACGCAGGGCCGCATCCGCTAACGCGATAGAGCGAACCCGAACTGTGCCGCTTGTTGCCGGACGCCAACACTGTTGATCAAATCGGCCTTGACGCGAAATTCCCAACGGTGAAAGGTGTCCTGATCAACTCATCCGTTTGGGACGCCGCTCTCATACCAAAATCGCAGCCCGCCTTACGATCACAACCGGCCCTGCCTTCTAAACGCCCGGCAGGATCAAAAACAGGTCGGTGTCGCCGGGATCAACGCCGCACATGGTCAGCGCGGCATGCGCCTGACCACGATGGTGGGTCTGATGGTTAAAGAAATGCACCATCAGCAACCGCTTGTTCATCGACATCTCGCGTTTGGCGGCACCGCTCCACCAGGTCAGGTCGGTGTCAAGCCAGGCATCGTCGAGGCCGTTCGCGAAAACCTCGATCTTCGCGTCCGCGACCACGCGTTCGGCACGCAATTCATCGAAATCGGCGATCAACGTCGGACTTTGCGGGTTTGGGATGGTGTTGGGTGGCCAACCGTCCAACCGCGACATCCACTGCCGATCACCCCAGAGCAGGTGGTTCAACGTCCCGTGCAACGATTTCCAGAACAGGCCGCGGTCGACACGCCGCTGTTCGTCGGTCAGTTGCGCGGCGGCGGCGTATATGCGACGGTTCATCTCGCTGTTGTAGCGCGCCATCGTGCGGATATAGCCGGGCGTGATCATGGTTTTGTTCCTCCCGCTAATAGCGTCGGGTTGCCAGCCCGGCGGCGTCAAGTCAGGATTTAGGCGGGGAACCGAGGAAACCGGCGATGGCACAAAAACTCCTGGTCTATCAATCGCTTTGGGCGATGGAGCGGCGGCTGGCAAACGAGCCGGAATACCCGATTGAGCGCCAGTTGGAGATGATCCGTGACGCTGGTTTCGATGGCGCCGGGGTCCGCTTCGTCGATCCCGCCTTCGCCCGCAAGGTGACCGGTTTCCTGCGCGCGAACGGCATGAGCTGGCAGGCGCAGTGCTATCCAAAGACGGTCCAGGACCTGAAACCCGTGCTGGCGCTGGTCGCGGAACTCGGTGCTGATCATGTGAACCTGCAACCCGATGTGCGCCCATACCGGCTTGAGGACTGCATCCCGTATATCGAAGGCTGGCGCCGGCTGGCCGCCGACGCCGCCGTGCCGGTGCACATCGAGACGCATCGCGACCGCATGACCACCGATCTGTTCTTCACCCTGCATCTACTGGATTGCTTCCCGGACCTGCGGCTGACCGGCGATATCTCCCACTATCTGCTCGGGCGGGAATTCGCCTGGCCGGTGACAGACGAGAACCACGCCCTGATGCACCGGATTCTGGACAATTGCTGGGGGTTGCATGGGCGGGTGGCGACGCGAGAGCAGATTCAGGTCAGCCTGAACTTCCCGCAGAACCAGGGCTGGGTCGATCTGTTCATGGGCTGGTGGGACTATGCCATCCGCTCCTGGCGGCGGCGGGCGGGGCCGGACGCGGCACTGACCTTCCTGTGCGAGCTGGGTCCGCCGCCTTATGCGATCACCGGAGCGGACGGGGCGGAGTTGTATGACCGCTGGGCGGAGTCTTTGCAGATGAAGGATATGATCCGTGGGTTATGGGAGCGGGTTTTGGCTGAGGATGAGGGGGGCGTCGCCTGAACGCTCCCCTTTGCAAGCGTGCTTCGCCGACCCTTCGTGACTTGGTGTCTTCGTGACCTCGATGTTGAAAAGCGGTGTTGAAGCCGGACTCTCCGGTCTGGGTCTGGCCGCAATTCCGCTTTTCACCGGCGAGGTCACGAAGACGCCGAGGGACGTCAGAGCTGTTTCCAGAAGAACGCGGTGTCGTCCAGACCGCCATCTTTGTTGACGGCGTGGCCGGGCACGACGCCAAGCAATGTCCAACCCATCGCGCGGTACAAGGCCTCCCCGCCCGAACCCGCGCGGGTATCGAGCATCAACAGCGGGCGGCCGGCCTTCAGAGCCTCCTGCTCCAACCGGGCCATCAACCGCCGACCCAATCCGGTCCGCCGCGCCGCCGGATCGACGAGCATTTTCGCAACCTCGGCCCGGTGCGGCTGGTTCTGGGGCAGCGCCACCACCAGCGTCACGGTCCCGGCCAGCACGCCGTTCACCCAGCCGGCCAGCAGAATCTTGCCGCCGGCGGCGACATCGCGGGCGGTCCCGCGCCAGAAATCGCGGGCAACGTCCGGCGCCAGCGGCGGCAGGAACGACACGCCCGCGCCTTCCGCGACGCAGGCGGTCAGGATCGCGGACAGGCGCGGGATCGCGGCGACCGCCCCCGCCGCATCCCGGCTCTCAATCCCATCGACCGGCTTGGCATAGCGGAACTCCAGCGAGTTCGAAATATCGTGCAGCACCCGTATCGGCCCCGCCCGGACATAGGATCGCTTCTCATAGAAGCGATGGGCGCGGTCGAACCGGGTGTCGGTCCAAAGCACCAATTCCGTGGCCCCGGCGGCAATGACATGCCCCTCGGCCGCGTCCAACAGCGCATGCGCCAGGCCGGAGCCGTGCAGCGCCGGGGCGACGTAGACCTTGCAAATTTCCCAGGTGCCGGCATCCAAAGGCCGCACGCCAATCATGCCGGTGATGCGGCCGTCTTGTTCCGCGGCCCAAAGGAAGCCGCCCTGCCCCGCGAAATACGAGGCGAGCGCGCGCAACTCCGGCAGTTCCAGATCCACATCCAGGCGGCAGCCGGGATAGAGCGACCAGCATGCCCCGATCAGCGCGATGAAGCCGTCCGCGTCGGAATCGCGCCCGGGCCGGATCATCGCGCCTTGGGTCAGTGCAGTCCCTCGCAGAAGGTCTGGATGCGGCGCAGGCCTTCGATCAGTTCCCCGTCTTCGGTCGCGGTGCTGATCCGCAGATACGGGCTCATGTGGTAGGCCGCGCCGTGAACGGTGGCGACATAGTGCTCTTCCAGCAGCGCCAGGCACACATCTTCGTCGGTCTTCAGGAAACGCCCGCCAGCGGTGGTCTTGCCGAGACAGCCCGCGACGTTGGGGAACACGTAGAACGCACCCTCCGGCGAGTGGCAGGAAATTCCCGGGGAGGCATTGAGCATCTCCACCGCGATGTCGCGGCGGCGCTTATAGGCCTCGCTCTGGGCGCGGGCGCCGTCCTGCGGACCGTTCAGCGCCGCGACCGCGGCGGCCATGCCGACGGTGGAGATGCCAGCCGTCGCCTGGCCCTGCATATTCACCATCGCCTTGATCAGCGGCTTCGGCCCGCCGGCAAAGCCGATCCGCCAGCCGGTCATGGCATAGGTCTTGGAGACACCGGTGACCGTCAGGATGCGATCCTTCAGGTCCGGGGCTACCTGCGCCATGGTCGCATGTTCGAAACCACCGAAGATCAGATGCTCATACATATCATCGGACATGATCCAGACATGCGGATGCTTGCGCATCACCGCCGCGATGGCTTCCAGGTCTTCCCGCGTGCAGCAGGCGCCGGTCGGGTTGTTGGGGTTGTTCAGCACCAGCCACTTGGTTTTCGGCGTGATCGCGGCGTCGATATCCTCGGCGCGGGGCTTGAAGCCGTTGTTCTGTGGGCAGGTGACGAGCACCGGCACGCCTTCGCACAGCTGCGTCATCTGCGCGTAAGCGATCCAGGATGGGACGGGGATCACCACCTCGTCACCCGGATCGACCGTCGCCATGATGGCGTTGAACAGGCACTGCTTGCCGCCATTGCCGACACAGATCTCGTCCAGCGCGTAGTCGATGCCGGAGTCGCGCTTGAACTTGGCCTGGATGGCCTTCTTGAAGGCCAGCGTTCCGTCCTGCGGCGGGTATTTGGTATCGCCCTGCAAGGCCGCCTGATGCGCGGCCTCAATTGCGTGCGGGGGGGAGTCGAAATTCGGCTCCCCGGTCGTCAGCGTCACCACCGGCTTGCCGGCGGCGCGCAGCTCGCGTGCTTTGATGGTCATCGCGACGGACGCAGCAACCTCGACACGGCCGAGGCGTTGGGAGAAACCGGGCATTCATTCAGTCCCTAACGGAAAATGGATGAATGCGAGGGATGTCATGGTCCTGTCAACGGCTGG
>CAIUPC010000320.1 GCA_903900905.1 uncultured Acetobacteraceae bacterium | reverse complement strand
GTGCTGATGATGTCGACCAACAACATCCTCAGCCCGTCGAACGGCAAGCCGATCATTGTGCCGTCGCAGGATATCATTCTGGGTCTGTATTACCTGTCGCTGGAAACCCCGGATTTCCGGGATACGCCGATTGAACAGACCCGGGCCTATGGCACTATCGGGGAGATCGAACACGCGCTCTATGCCAAGCAGATCAACCTGCATGACAAGATCCGCGGCCGCTTCGACACCGTCGATGCCGGCGGTAATCCGATCCGCCTGCCGGTGGTCACGACCGCGGGCCGGATGATGATCGCGCAGATCCTGCCGAAGCACCCGAACGTGCCGTTCGAGCTGATCAACAAGCAGCTGACGAAGAAGAACGTCTCCGACGTGATCGACATGGTCTATCGCCATTGCGGTCAGAAAGAATGCGTGATCTTCGCTGACCGCATGATGGGCCTCGGCTTCGCGCAGGCCGCCAAGGCCGGGCTGTCGTTTGGTAAGGACGATCTGATCATCCCAGTGGAAAAGGGCGCCCTGATCCATCGCACCCAGACCGAGGTCAAAGAATTCGAGCAGCAGTACCAGGACGGTCTGATCACCTCGGGCGAGCGCTACAACAAGGTCGTCGACGCCTGGTCGCGTTGCACCGACGAAGTCGCCTCCGCGATGATGAAAGAGATCAGCAAGCAAGAGAAAGGCGTCCCCACCAATTCCGTGTGGATGATGTCGCATTCCGGCGCGCGTGGGTCGCCGGCTCAGATGCGTCAGCTCGCCGGTATGCGCGGCCTGATGGCCAAGCCCTCGGGCGAGATCATCGAGCAGCCGATTATCGCGAACTTTAAGGAAGGTCTCTCGGTTCTGGAGTACTTCAACTCCACCCACGGCGCCCGTAAGGGTCTCGCGGATACGGCGTTGAAGACCGCGAACTCGGGTTACCTGACTCGCCGTCTCGTGGACGTGGCCCAGGATTGCATCATCTTCGAAGATGATTGCGGCACGGATCGTGGCCTGACGGTGCGCGCGGTGATGGATGGTGGTGAGACGGTGTCGTCCCTGTCCGAACGCGTGCTCGGCCGGACCACGGCCGAAGACGTGCTCGATCCGACCGGCGGCGCGGTGCTCGTCCCCGCGAATACGCTGATCGAGGAAATCGAGGCCGACAAGATCGAGACGGCCGGTGTCGAGTCGATGAAAATCCGCTCCGTCCTCACCTGCGAAGCCCGGATCGGCGTGTGCGGCCATTGCTACGGCCGCGATCTGGCCCGTGGCACCACGGTCAACATCGGTGAGGCCGTCGGCGTTATCGCCGCGCAGTCCATCGGTGAGCCTGGCACCCAGCTGACGATGCGCACCTTCCATATCGGTGGCGCGGCGCAGCGTGGCGCGGAAGTGTCGGCGGTTGAGGCCAGCCATGAAGGTACGGCTTCGATCAAAAACCGCGTGGTCGTGATGAACAGCCAGGGCGGCACCGTCGTCATGAGCCGTAATTGCGAAATCGTGCTGGTGGACGACAAGGGCCGTGAACGCGCCCGCTTCCGCGTGCCCTACGGCGCCCGGTTGCTGGTCGATGAAGGCGCCCGCGTCACCCGCAACCAGAAGCTGGCGGAATGGGATCCGTACACCCTGCCGATCATTACGGAACGTGATGGTCAGGTCGAATACCTCGATCTGATCGAAGGCGTGACGCTGGTGGAGCGGATGGACGAAGTGACCGGCCTGACCTCCAAGGTCGTGGTCGATTACAAGCAAG
>CAIUPC010000319.1 GCA_903900905.1 uncultured Acetobacteraceae bacterium | reverse complement strand
GCATGAAAAAGTCTGCCGCCTGTCCAACGCCATGCTCGGGCTGGGCGTGAAGAAGGGCGATGTCGTCACGATCTATCTGCCGATGGTCGTCGAAGCCGCCGTTGCCATGCTGGCCTGCGCCCGCATCGGTGCCATCCATTCCGTGGTGTTCGGCGGCTTCTCCCCCGACAGCCTGGCCAACCGCATCCAGGATTGCGGCTCCAAGCTGCTCATCACGGCTGACGAAGGCCGCCGCGGCGGCCGCAAGGTGCCGCTGAAGGTCAACGCCGACGCGGCGCTGGAATCCTGCCCCACGGTGGAGAATGTCATCGTCGCGGCCGTGACCGGTGGCACGATCACGATGAAGCCGGGCCGCGACCACGACTATGCCACGCTCTGCGCCGCGGCCTCCCCCATCTGCCCGCCGGCGGAGCAGAACGCCGAAGACCCGCTGTTCATCCTCTATACCTCCGGCAGCACCGGCAAGCCCAAGGGCGTGCTGCATACGACCGGCGGCTACATGGTCTGGACCAGCTACACGCATGAGATGGTGTTCGATTACCAGCCCGGCGAGGTCTACTGGTGCACCGCCGATGTCGGCTGGGTCACCGGCCATTCCTACATCCTGTACGGGCCGCTCGCGAATGGCGCGACCACGCTGATGTTTGAGGGCGTGCCGAATTACCCCGACAGCTCCCGCTTCTGGCAGGTGGTGGACAAGCACCAGGTCAATATTTTCTACACCGCGCCCACCGCGATCCGCGCGCTGATGCGCGATGGCGAGGGCCCGGTGAAGAAGACCTCCCGCGCGTCGCTGCGCATCCTCGGCAGCGTGGGCGAGCCGATCAATCCGGAGGCGTGGCTGTGGTATGAGCGGGTGGTGGGCGATCACCGCTGCCCGATCGTCGATACCTGGTGGCAGACGGAAACCGGCGGCATCCTCATCAGCCCGCTGCCGGGCGCGACGGCGTTGAAGCCGGGTTCGGCGACAAAGCCGATCCCGGGCGTGAAGCCGATGATCGTGGATGGGGAGGGGCATGAGTTGCATGGCGCGTGTGAGGGCAATCTGTGCCTCGCCGATGCCTGGCCGGGCATCATGCGCACCGTCTATGGCGATCATGAGCGGTTCGTGCAGACCTATTTCTCCACCTTCCCGGGCCTGTATTTCACGGGCGACGGGGCGCGGCGGGATCAGGACGGGTACTACTGGATCACCGGCCGCGTGGATGACGTGATCAACGTGTCCGGCCATCGCATGGGCACGGCCGAGGTCGAAAGCGCTTTGGTGTCCCACCCGAAAGTGGCCGAGGCCGCGGTGGTTGGCTTCCCGCACGACATCAAGGGCCAGGGCATCTACGCCTATGTGACCCTGAACCTGGGCGAGGAGCCGACCGAGGCTCTGCGCAAGGAGCTGGTGGCCTGGGTGCGTAAGGAGATCGGGCCGATTGCCTCGCCGGACGCGATTCAGTGGGCGCCCGGCCTGCCGAAGACCCGCAGCGGCAAGATCATGCGGCGTATTCTGCGTAAGATCGCGGCGAATGAGGTTGATGGGCTGGGGGATACGTCCACGTTGGCCGATCCGGCGGTGGTGACGGAGTTGGTGGAGAACCGGGTGGGGTGAAGGGGGCGTTCACGACGCCCTTAAATCCCGTCATCCCCGGGCTTGTCCCGGGGACCAAGGTTTCCGCCTGTGCTGCGATTGGTCCCCGGGACGTACCCGGGGATGACGATTTTGGGAGCCGTAGCCTCCCTATTATCGTCCTATGGGGACATTCTTGGGGATGACGGATGTGCCACAGGCCGACCTTTTCTCCAACGACGCCCTGCTGCTGATCGCGCATGGTTCAGCGCGCTATCCCGACGCGGGCCGAACCGCCCATCTGCATGCTGAAACCATCCGCGCCCAGGGCCATTTCGCATCCGTGGGGGTCGGCTTTTTGAACGGTGCCCCCTCGGCGGCAGAGGCACTGGCCGCGCTCGCCCCGCGCTTTGTCCATGTCGTCCCGTTCTTCATGGAGGACGGCTATTTCACCCGCATCGCCGTGCCGAAAGCGCTGGCGGGAACAGCACCGTCCGGCCTGCGGATTTACCCGCCGGTGGGGCTGCATCCCGGCCTCAGCCGGCTGATCGAGGCCCGCGCCGCCGCCGGCCCCTCTTTGATCCTTATCGGCCATGGCTCCGCCCGCGCCCCCGGCCGACACATGGCCTTGCACGGCCATGCCGAACGGCTGCGGGCGGGTGGCCGCTTCACCGATGTGGCGGTCGCCTTCCTGGAAGAGGCACCCTTCGCAGCCGACGTCCTGGCGCGCGCTGAGGGCGGCATGGTCGCGGTGGTGGGCGTGTTCGCCGGGGACGGGATGCACGTACGCGACGACCTGCCG
>CAIUPC010000318.1 GCA_903900905.1 uncultured Acetobacteraceae bacterium | reverse complement strand
GACGGGCGGGGCAGCGCGACACGGGTGCCGGGGGGACCTTCCTCGAACTGCATGAACACGAGGTTCCAGATTTCGATGAAGCGGTCCCCGTCCTCATCCGGGCTACCGGGCGGGCCGCCCGGGATGTGGTCGCCGTGATCGTAGAAGATTTCGCTGCAAGGGCCGCAGGGGCCGGTGTCGCCCATGCGCCAGAAATTGTCCGAGGTCGGGATGCGGATAATGCGGCTATCCGGCAGGCCTGCGACCTTCTTCCAGATGACGGGGGCTTCCTCGTCTTCCGAATAGACGGTGACCAGCAGGCGGGATTTATCGAGGCCGAAATCCTTGGTCAGCAGTTCCCAGGCATAGGGGATGGCGGATTCTTTAAAATAGTCGCCGAAGCTGAAATTGCCCAGCATTTCGAAGAAGGTGTGGTGCCGGGCGGTATAGCCGACATTGTCCAGATCGTTGTGCTTGCCACCGGCGCGCACGGATTTCTGGGCCGTGGTGGCGCGGGTATAGGGCCGCTTTTCCTGCCCGGTGAACACGTTCTTGAATTGGACCATGCCCGAATTCGCGAACATCAGCGTCGGGTCGTTCCGCGGCACGAGGGGGGAGCTTTCCACCACCTGGTGCCCATTGCGGGCGAAATACTCGAGGAAGGTAGCGCGGATATCGTTGCTGCTGGCCATGATCGGTCGTCTGGGTCCCGGGTTTATGCGCGAAAGCAGTCAGGTAGCGCAGCCTGGGGCCGGAGTCACGCGGTGGGTGTATCGCGCTGTACCCCCTCCCACGAGGGGAGGGGGCGTATCGGAGGGTCTTACTCCGCCGCTTCGGCGGTTTCGCTCTCTTCCGGGCTGCCCAGCATCATGTTGGTCACGACACCCGACAGATCGCGCACCTTCACCTCGATGGTATTGGCGATTTCCTTGTGGTCGCGCAGGAACTGCTTGGCATTCTCACGGCCCTGGCCGAGGCGCTGGCTGTCGTAGCTGAACCAGGCGCCGGATTTTTCCACCACGCCGGCTTTGACGCCGAGGTCGAGCAATTCGCCGACCTTGCTCACGCCTTCGCCATACATAATGTCGAATTCCACCTGCCGGAACGGCGGGGCGAGCTTGTTTTTCACCACTTTGACGCGGGTCTGGTTGCCGACGATTTCCTCGCGTTCCTTGATCTGGCCGATACGGCGGATTTCCAGACGGATGGAGGCGTAGAATTTCAGCGCGTTACCGCCCGTGGTGGTTTCCGGGTTGCCGAACATGACGCCGATCTTCATGCGGATCTGGTTGAGGAAGATGAGCATGCAGTTGGAGCGGGAGACGCTGCCGGTGATCTTGCGCAGCGCCTGGCTCATGAGCCGCGCATGCAGGCCCATATGGCTGTCGCCCATTTCGCCTTCGAGTTCGGCGCGCGGCACCAGGGCGGCGACGCTGTCCACGACCAGCACGTCGATGGCGCCCGAGCGGACCAGCGTATCGGCGATTTCCAGCGCCTGTTCGCCGGCATCAGGCTGGCTGATCAGCAGATTGTCGACATCGACGCCGAGCTTGCGGGCATAGGTGGGGTCGAGCGCGTGTTCGGCATCGACGAAGGCGCAGGTGCCGCCGAGCTTTTGCGCCTCGGCGATCGCATGCAAGGCCAGCGTGGTCTTGCCGGAGCTTTCCGGACCATAAATCTCAATAATGCGACCGCGCGGCAGGCCGCCAATACCCAGCGCGAGGTCCAGGCCGAGCGAACCGGAGGGGATAACCTCGATCTGCTCGGTGCCAGCGCGCTGGCCCATACGCATGATGGAGCCTTTGCCGAAGGCCCGTTCGATCTGCGCCATGGCGGCGTCGAGGGCTTTGTTTTTTTCCATCGGACTGATCCTTAGCTCTGCTGTCTACAACCGTTGATGTTGGCTCGCGCCATGATACGCGTATAATTCGGGAAAATACAACCTTCGCGAGCATGGAACCGAACGCGAACAGTTGCTTTAACCCTCGTTAACCATTGGTTCACTCTATGTTCTCATTTCGCGCGTTGCGCAAGAACTAATGATGAACCAGCCGTGCCGCGGTGCCGATCAACGCTGAAAGCGCGTAGGGCTTCGCCAGAAAGACCGTATTCCGCGCCGCAGGATCGTCTGATGCGGTCGAGTCGGGATAGCCCGAAACAAGGATTGCCGGCAGCGTGGGCCAAATCGCACGCAGGGCGGTAATAAGGGCCCGGCCGTCCAGCCCGGGGAGTGTGACATCGGTCACGACGATATCAGGCCGGGCCGAGCAAGCGAGTGGTAAAGCGGCTTCGCTGGAGGCCACCGCCATGACCTGCCAGCCCGCCTGGCGCAGTGCCCGCTCGGCCAGGTGCCGGACGACCGCTTCGTCTTCCACCAGCAGAGCGAGGCGATTGACCGCTGGTTCTGGCCGCACCAAGGGGAGATGCACGGTGACGGTCACGCCCGTGCCAGGGCGGCTATTGAGCGTGAGGAAACCGCCCATCTCGCGTAACAGGTCTCGCACGATCGCCAGCCCGTGGCCCCGTCCCGGGCGGGCGGGTGTGTCTGATTCGTCCGGCATGATGCCAGGGCCTTCATCGGATAGCGCGATGGTCGCGAAACCAGCGGTGGTGCCGGTGCGGACTGTCAGGGTCCCGTGATTTGCCATCGCCTCCCACGCGTTGGCGGCGAGGTTCAGCAACACCCGTTCAAGCCGCGGCCGATCGGCCAGGATGGTGGCATCGATCAGTGCTGCGTTGACCCGGTCGGGGTTACCGAAAATGGCCAGGGTTTCGCGCATGAATTCGGCGAGGGACAGGATCTCCGGCCGTGGGGCATCGCCAGCGAGCAGGCGAATGGCCATCCGAGTCGCGGCATGCGCCGTCCGCAAATCGGCACCGATTGGTGCATCAAGACCCGCCCGCCCTAACGCGCTGTCGAGTGCCCCAAGGGCTGCCGTCAAAGCGTGATTGAGGTCATGTGTCCTTCGGGCGGGATCCTCGGTCATCGGCGCGGCCCGCTGTTGAGGCGCCAGACATAGGCGATGATTTCCGCCACCGCCTGGAAGTGCTGGGCCGGGATTTCAGCGTCGAGTTCGACCAGGTGCAAGACCCGGGCGAGGGGCGGGTTCGCGACCAGGGGGATACGATGCGCCTCGGCGGTTTCGCGGATACGCGCGGCCATTGAGTCGACGCCCTTCGCCACCACGCGCGGTGCGGCGCTTTTCGCCCGGTCATAGGCCAAAGCGACGGCGTAATGGGTGGGATTGGTGATCACAACGGTTGCTTTGGGTACCGCGGCCAGCATCCGCCGGCGCGCCCGCTGCAGCCGGATCTGGCG
>CAIUPC010000317.1 GCA_903900905.1 uncultured Acetobacteraceae bacterium | reverse complement strand
TGATCGCAATCGACGGCAAAACCTCCCGGCGTAGCCACGACCGTGGGAAAGGGCGCAAGGCTCTGCATATGGTGTCCGCCTGGGCCTGTGGGGAACGGATCGTGCTAGGTCAGCAGGCGACGGAAGAAAAATCCAACGAAATCACAGCGATCCCGCTGCTGCTGAAAAGCCTCGATCTGAAGGGATCGATTGTCACCATCGATGCCATGGGAACCCAGACCAAGATTGCCCAGGCTATTCGCGACGGCGGAGGCGATTACGTTCTGGCACTCAAGGAGAACTGGCCAGCGACATACGCCGAGGTCGTCATGCTGTTCGAACAGCCACCCCAAAACACGATCTTCCAGACGAGCCAGACCGTGGATGGCTGCCATGGGCGGATCGCGGCGCGCCGCTATAGCGTCTGTTACGATGTAGCCTGGATGACGTCGGATCGGCGGTACCCGGGCGAGCCGATATTCCCGGGTCTGGCAATGGTCGGGCGCATCCAGACCGAGGTCGAACGCGACGGAGAAATCCAATACGAAACACGCTATTATCTCAGCTCGATCCAACTCACATCTGAGATGTTCGGTCGTGCGGTGCGGGGGCACTGGGGTATCGAGAACCACCTGCACTGGATGTTGGATGTCGTGTTCCGCGAAGACCTCGCGCGTCTGCGAAGCGGCAACGCGCCAGCCAATATGGCTATCGTGCGCCATACAGCGATGAACCTGTTATCCCAGGCCAGACCGAACATAAGCTTCAAAAACCGCCGCAAGAAGGCAGGATGGAATGCCGATTATCTGGAAACCGTCATCAAAGGCGAAGCGTGACCGTTCAAGCGATTCGCCTGGGGTTATCGCCCCCAAACCTTGCCACCCCCCACCCCCAAGCCTACCCTCCCGGCCAACATCATCCACCCGGAGGGGACCCCAATGCGCGCCGCCGATGCCATCGTCGAAATCCTGAAGCGCGAGGGCACGACGACCCTCTTTTGCTTCCCCACCACCTCCATCATCGAAAACGCGGTCGCTGGCGGCATCCGTCCGGTGATCTGCCGGCAGGAACGCGTCGGCGTGCACATGGCCGACGGCTATGCCCGCGTCACCAACGGCCGCCCGCCTGGCGTCTTCGCCATGCAGTACGGCCCGGGGGCGGAGAATGCCTTCGCCGGTATCGCCTCCGCCTATTCCGACTCCATTCCGGTGCTGTTCCTGCCGTTGTCGCAGGCGCGGGACCAGTCGCAGGTGTTCCCGACCTTCCGCTCGCAGGTCAGCTACGCCTCCGTCACCAAGCAGGTTGAGGAGATCATGCTGCCGGGTTCCGTCCCCGCGGTGATGCGCCGGGCCTTCAGCGCGCTGAAGAACGGCCGGCAGGGGCCGGTGATGGTGGAGGTGCCGCGCGATCTCGTGGACCTCGATATCGGCACCGATGTGCTGGACTACACGCCGATGCGCCCGAGCATTTCCCGCCCGGACGCGCAGGACGTGGACGATGCGGCCAAGCGCCTGCTGGCGGCGTCGAGCCCGGTGATCATCGCCGGGCAGGGCGTGCTGAACGCCATTGCCTCGGCGGAATTGGTGGAACTGGCGGAGCTGTTGCAGGCCCCGGTCATGACCACGGTCGATGGCAAGAGCGCGTTTCCGGAGAACCATCCGCTGGCGCTCGGCTCCGGCGGCAATACGTTCAACGGCCCCGGCCAGATGTATTTGTATTCAAAAGCCGATTTGATTTTCGGGATCGGGACGGGGTTGAACCGGCATCCGCTGACGACGCCGCCGCTGCCCAAGGATGTGCCCATCATCCATGCCGTTAACGACACCCGCGACCTGCACAAGGCCAATACGACCGAGATCGCGCTGCTCGGCGATGCGCGGCTGGTGCTGGCCGATTTGATCGCGGCGGTGAAGGACCGGTTGGGCAGCAAGCTGCTGAACCGCAATCCGGCGATCGAACTCGCGGCCGAACGGGCGCTGTGGGAAAAGCGGTGGGAGGCGAAGCTGAACTCCGCCGAAACCCCGATGACCCCGTACCGCGTGATGAACGAGTTCATGCGCGTGGTCGATCCGGCCGGCGCGATCGTCACGCACGACTCCGGCAGCCCGCGCGATCAGCTGTTGCCGTTCTACAAAGCGACGACGCCGCGCGGGTACTTGGGCTGGGGCAAGTCGCACCAGCTCGGCACCGGGCTGGGCCTGGTCATCGGCGCCAAAGTGGCGGCGCCGGACAAGTTCTGCGTCAATTTCATGGGCGATGCGGCCTTCGGCATGGTGGGTCTGGACTTCGAGACCGCCGTGCGCGCCGGCATCCCCATCCTGACCATCGTGTTGAACAACAACACCATGGCGATCGAAATCCCGCACATGAAGCTGTCGCACGATGTGCACAAGGCCCGCGACCTCGGCGGCAACTATGCGGCGCTGGCCAAGGACCTCGGCGGCTGGAGTGAGCGGGTCACGGACCCGGGCGATATCGGCAACGCCATCCTGCGGGCGCGCCGCAAGACCGAAGAGGGCCATGCCTGTCTGCTGGAATTCATGACCTCGGCGGAGACCGCGTTCTCCCACCGCGGCGGGCGGGCGGATCACTGATGGGCGACGAGATCCTCACCCGGGTTGAGAACGGCGTTGCCGTTGTCACCCTGAACCGGCCGGAGCGGCTGAACGCGCTCACCTCCGGGATGATCGGCGCCTTGGGCGGCATCCTCGCCGGCTTCGCGGCGGATCCGGATGTCGGCTGCGTGGTGTTGACCGGGGCGGGGAAGGGGTTCTGCTCCGGCGGCGATGTGGCGGTGCAGGCGGCGACGGCCGGGAAGGCGACGCAATCGCCGGAACAGCGCGCCGATGGGCTGCGCGCGGGGATGCGTGCGTCCGAACTGCTGCACGAGATGCCCAAGCCGACGATCGCCATGGTCAACGGCGTCGCGGCCGGGGCCGGGATGTCGCTGGCTCTGGCCTGCGACATGCGGGTGGTGGCGGACAGCGCGCGCATGACCACGGCGTTTTCCAAAGTCGGGCTGTCCGGGGATTATGGTGGGAGCTACTTCCTGACCCGGATCGTTGGGCCGTCCTTGGCGCGGGAGCTGTATTTCACCGCCGAGATGCTGAACAGCGCCCGGCTGCTGTCGTTGGGCCTGGCCAGCCGGGTGGTCGCGGATGACGCACTTCTGGCCGAGACGATGGCTCTGGCGGGCCGCTTCGCCGCCGGACCGCGCGTGGCGTGGCGTTATATCAAGCGCAACATGAAGGTGGCGGAGGAAGGGTCGTTGGCGGATACGCTGGATTCCGAGGCTTTCGGAATGCTGCGCAGCCGGGAAACGGCCGATCATGCGGAGGCCGCGAAGGCGTTTGTCGAGAAGCGGGCGCCGGTGTTCCGGGGTTCGTAAGAACGGTGACCCGAGGAGAGGGGCCTGCGCCATATCCGCTGCCGGCTGGGTAGAAGGCTCTCCCCCTCCCCGTGAGGGAGGGGGCCGGAGGGGAGGGGGGGAATGGCACGGGCCGTGTGTGGATCGCCCCCTCCCCCCAACCCCCTCCCGCAAGGGGAGGGGGAGTAAAGACTATGAAGACGCGAAAGGAGACCAGGAAACCATGCCGACCGATCTGAACGCTTTGGTGCGGGATGAGGCCCTGCTGGACCTCGCTTTGTCGGGCGCCGATGTCGCCCCGATGCTGATGGTCCTGGTCCATCTCGGCGGGGAGGAGTCCTGGCTCGACGAGGTCTCCCCCTTCATCACCGGCCCCTGGAACTTCCACGAGAACGCGCCGGAAGCGCTCAAGCAGCGCATGCGCGCGCGGCTGAAGGCGATCTTGCAGGACTACGCCGCCAGCAACCGGCCGCTGCCAACCGAACCGCCGCCGCATCTGTTGCGCCGCATGCTTGGGGCCGGGGTCGCGGCGGAAATCCCCGATGAATACATGCCGATGATCATCGAGGAGACGATGCTCGACGATCGCGACCCAAAAACCGTGCATTGGCGGACCGGACCGAAAAACCTCGACGCCTTCAAGGCCGTGATTATCGGCGCGGGGGTTTCCGGCCTCGGCATGGCGATCAAGATGCAAGAGGCCGGCATTCCCTTCGTCATCTACGAAAAGAACCACACCGTCGGCGGCACCTGGCTGGAGAACGGCTACCCCGGCTGCGGGGTCGATACCCCCAACCATTTCTACTCCCTGTCCTTCGAACCGAACCACGACTGGCCCGAGCATTTTTCCAAGCGCAACGAGCTTTGGAACTACCTGGAAAAACTGGCCGATAAATACGACATCCGCCGCCATATCCGGTTCAATACCGAGGTCACCTCGGCCATCTTTAATGAAGCCGACGCGCTTTGGGACCTGACGATCCGCGACCGCGCGGGCAAGACCGAAACCAGCCGCGTCAACGTGGTCATCAGCGCCGTCGGCCAGCTCAATCGCCCGTCCATCCCCGACATCAAGGGCATGAACGACTTCGCCGGCCCGCTGTTCCACACCGCGCGCTGGGACGCCTCCCAGGATCTGAAGGGCAAGCGCGTCGCCATGATCGGCACCGGCGCCAGCGGCATGCAGGTGGGCCCCACCATCGCGCCGGATGTGGAGCATCTGACGATCTTCCAGCGCTCCGCCCATTGGGCGGTGTCGAACCCCAATTATCACGCCGCCGTCAGCCCCGGCAAAATGGCGGCGCTGAAGCATATTCCGTTCTATGCGAAATGGTACCGGTTCCAGCTGATGTGGGCGTCGTCCGACGGGCTGCACGCCTCCCTGCATGTCGATCCCAACTGGGCCACGCCGGACCAGTCGCTGAACGCGGCCAACCAGAAATTCCGCGACGACATCACCGCCTATATCAAAACCCAAATCGGCGACCGACCCGATCTGCTGGACATGGTGGTGCCGCCCTATCCGCCCTACGGCAAGCGCATGCTGCGCGATAACCATTGGTACAAGAGCCTGACGCGCGACAATGTCACGCTCACCAACGATCCCATCGATCACATCACGCCAGACGGCGTGGTGACCCGAGACGGCACCGAGCACAAGGCCGATATCATCGTCATGGCCACCGGCTTCGTGGCGCAGAAGATGCTCTGGCCGATGGAGGTCCGCGGCCGCGACGGCCAATCCATCCGCGACCTCTGGGGCGACGACAACCCGCGCGCCTTCCTGGGCATCACCGTGCCGAATTTCCCCAATATGTTCCTGCTCTACGGCCCCGGCACCAACCTCGCCCATGGCGGCAGCGCGATTTATCACAGCGAGTGCCAGATCCGTTACATCATGCAATGCCTGCGGGAGATGCTGGAGACCGGCGCGCGTTCGATGGAAGTCCGCCAGGACCCGCACGACGCTTTCAACGAATTGCTCGATCAAACCCACGCCAAAATGGTCTGGGCGCATCGCGGGGTCGGCAACTGGTACAAGAACAAGGACGGGCGGGTGGTCACCAACTCCCCCTTCCGCCTGATCGATTATCGGCGGATGACGGAGCATCTGGACCGCAACGACTACGTCCTGGCGTGATCCGCCGGTGAAGCTCCTCCTGATCGCGCTGGGGTCGATGTTCCTGCAGCAGACCTTTGTCTCTATCGGCAAGGTCCTGCCCGCGGTGCTGGCGCCGGTGATCATCGCGGACCTGCATTACGACGCCGCTCTGGTGGGGATCTATTTTGGCCTGACGTCGTTCTTCGCGCTGTTCGCGCAGATGGGCTGCGGCAGCTTCATCATGCGCTACGGCCCGCTGCGCATGAGCCAGGTGGCGCTGATCATGCTGGCCTTCGGCACGCTGTGCATGAGCGAGGGCGCCAAGCTGATGTTCCTGCTCTCCGCCATTATCGGCGGCGGAGGGGCAGCGATTTCCACCCCCAGCAGTTCGCAATTGCTGGGCCGCTGGTCGCCGCCCAGGCTGGCGCCGCTGGTATTCTCCATCAAACAAACCGCTGTTCCCGCCGGCCTGCTGATTGGCGGCGCGCTCGGCCCCAGCATGGCGGCGGGCCTGGGCTGGCGGGAGACGGTGCTGATCTCCGCCGCCGCCTGCCTGGCTTTCGTGTTCGTGATGCAGCCGCTGCGGTCCACCTTCGACGTCGATCTGCAGCCCAAGCGCGCGTTCCGGCTGGCGGATTTCCCGGCGACCATCCGATCCGTGCTGCGCGATCCGGCGCTGCGCAACCTGTCCTATGCCAGCTTCGCCTTCAACGGCATGCAGCAGGTCATGACCGCCTATTTCGTGATCTACATGACCACCATCGGCTATGATCTGGTGGCGGCGGGCTACATCTTCTCCGTCACCGTGGCCATCGCCGTGCCCGGCCGCATTCTGTGGGGCTGGCTGGGGAGTTTCCATGTCGCCCCGCGGCTGGTGATGGCGGGCATGGCGCTGGGGATCGCGCTGAGTGGCACGCTGACCGCGCTGTTCACATCGTCCTGGCCGCTGGTCGGTATCGGCGCGGTGGCGGCGATCCTGAGCGCCTCGGCCATGTCGTGGCACGGCATTCTGCTGTCGGAAACCGCCCGCCTCGCCCCCAAAGGCATGGCGGGTTCGGTGACGGGTGGTGTGCTGTCGTTTGGCCAAATGGGGGCGCTGCTGGGGCCACTGATCTATGCGGCGCTGCTGAGCGCGACGGGTAGCTACGGCATCGGCTTCTTCGTCTGCTGCATCCCGTCCCTGCTGGTGGGCATCCGCCTGCTGCGCCAGGGGAAACAGTTGCCGGAGGGCGCGGCCGAGGCTTAGGCTGGTAGGCAATGTTAACGTCGGTGGCTTCTGCGTGCTGCCCCTCCCGTCATGCCGACGGAGGTCGGCATCCACGCCCTCGTTAGCCAGATCGGAATGAAGTCGTGGATGCCGAAC
>CAIUPC010000316.1 GCA_903900905.1 uncultured Acetobacteraceae bacterium | reverse complement strand
GGTGACCAAATGCTCCTACCCGCTGACGGCGGAAAGCTGCGTGAAGCGGGTCTATACCAACCTCGCCACGCTCGACGTGACCGAGCGCGGCTTCGTGGTCCTGGGCATGGCGCCGGGGCTGACGCTGGAGAACCTGCAGGCCCGCACTGACGCGAAGCTGCATCTGCCGGGCTGACGATAACAGCTGGCGGGTCCGCACCGCCGCTGCATGTTCCCCAATCGTATCATCCTCGCCGGAAGGCGAGGATGACACAGGTAAGAGAATGGCCTCTCGCCCCGGATCAGAGCGCCTGACGGCATTGTGACGGTAATGCCGGGAAATCACCCTGTGGCGGATACCCGCCGCAGCATCAGCGCCAAGCCAGCAACCGCGAACACCATCCCCCCACCCAACGGCCAGCGGTTCACGCGCACGAAGTGCCGCGTCACCCGCACCGCCTGCTCCCGTGGAAAGCGCGCCGCCGCGTCAAAATCGGGGTCCGGGCAATCGCTGCCGAAATGCGCGGCCCAGGGGATGGCCGGGCCCTCCGTCAAATAGCGCTGGTATAAAACCCCCGCCCGCGGGTCGTTGACGCTCAGCATCCATTCCGTGGCATGGCACAGCACCGCCGCGAAGGCCTGTGATCGGGGCGGCAGCAAATCGGCCGCCTGGCTGGCGAGGTCCGCCGCGACGTAGCGGTAGTGATAGCGCAGATCGGGTTTCGCGGCGGTGGCGGCGAAGCGGGTCTTCTCGATCGCGCTGATGAACGGGCCTTTCAGTTCCATCTGCCCGGTCCCGCCCTCGTAATTGCCGCCGAGTGCGTAATAATCGGGGCCGGTTTCGGTGCCCATCAGCTCCATGCCATGCCAGCGCGCCTGATCCGCGGCGGCGTAGAAAGCCCGCGCCCGCTCAACGGACCACCAGCGGGCCTTGCTATCGGCCATCGCCCGCACATATGTGCTGGCATAATCATGCGTGTCCGGATCGATCTCCGGCCCGAAATACGCCATCGCCTCCTGCCACCGGCCCTCCCGCATCAACCGCCGGCCAAGCAGGCGTTGGATGAGCGGCACCGGCGGATGGGTTTCGGCGAAGTGCTTCAGCTCATCGGTGGTCAGCACCCGTTCCGCGATATGCGCCACATCGCCCCAATAGGTGGTGGCCACGGGATACAGCTGCTCCATCGCGGCCAGATAATCGCCGCGCGCCAGTGTCAGCAGCCCTTGCTCGCCGACAACCAGCTTCCGATTGGCATCATCCAGGGGCGCGGTATCGGCGTCGGGAAAGGCCCGCGAGGCCAACGCATAGGCCGAAGCAGCGGCGGGCAGGTCGCCCCGGCGCGTCGCCAGCTTGGCCTGGACCCAGGCGGCGAGCGGCCCCTCGGCACGCCCGGCCAGCGTTGCCGCCAGGTCGTACCGGCCGATGCGGTAGCACAGGGCAGCGAGTCTGTCGGCGGCGGCGGGCTGGGCCAGCTTGCCGGAGTCGATGGCGGTCACCAGCCGGACCAGCAACGGATTGGCATGCTTCGCGTCCGGCTCATCCTCCACCCGGGCCAGGGCATAGGCAATCAACAGACGCTGCGTCGTGGTGTCGGCGACGGCGGCCTCCAACCGCAACGGATCCGTCCCTTTACGATCGATGTCGAGCAGCTCTTCCGCGACCATCCGCAAGGATTGCACGCCGCTGTCGGAACCACGCGCCGCCTGCTCGGCGTAGAGTTCAACCGCTCGGGCGATTTCCTGCGCGTAGGCCATGGCGCGATCCGGCGGGGCGTCTTCACCCTCCTGCGCGTCATGCGCGGCCAGCAGATGCAGCTGGGCTTCCTCCCCATAGCTGGCGACCGCCAGCCCCAGCGGATCGGGCGCCCCGGCGATCGCGAGGGCGCGTGTCTGCGCGAAGGCCGCGGCGGCCGCCTCGGCATCGTCCAGCAGCACCCGCGTCCGCCCCAGCATGAAAGCCGCCCAGGTGGCACGGCTGGCGCGATCCCCCGGCGGGAGGTCGAGGACAGACGAAAAAAACCGCACAGCGGCATCGTTTTCCCCGGCCCGGAAGGCCACCGCACCCGCGACGTAGCGCCGCATCGCCTCCGGCATACCCCGGCCCATATCGTAAGCCTCAGTGCCCGACTCGGCCATGCGCATCCGGCCGAGGCGATCGACCTGCGATCGGCTCAGACCCTCGGCCTCGATCTGGGCGCGAATGGTGTCCAGCTGGCCGGGATCGCCATTATCGGCGGGTTCATTGGCCCGCAGCGTGTCGCCTGGCGCAGGCACCAGATGCGCGGCTTCAAACGCGAAACTATTGGCCGGGGTGGCGTGCAGCGCGGCGGCGCGATCATCCAGCAATTGCCACGGGAAGAACAGCCCGCAGGCCAGGCCGACGGTCGCCGCCAGGCACAGGCCAGCGAGCAGGAGGCTAAGGCGCAGCATTCGAAGCCTCCTGGGGCAGGGTCTGGCAGCGCGTCCAGCCGATACGGCGCTGATCGTGGGGACGGAGGAAACCCTCCTGCCGGCGGCGCAACAGAGCCCCGTCGCGGGCGTAACCGTTGATGCCATCGGCATGGGCGCACCCATCGGGCAGCGCCACGGTCGCGGGCAGGCTGGCGTCGCGGGCGCTGGTATTGACCAGCAGCAGGTCGCTCGTTCCCGGCATTTCCGCGGGCTCGGTGGCCAGCGCTGCCTCGTTCAGCGTGTGATCACCGCGCAGCACCGCCCGCCAGGTGCCGGGGCTCCAGGCGCGGGCATCGCTATCCGTCGGCAGGCGGAACCAGACAAAGCCCGTCAGCCGCGACGGCGTCGCCCGCCCCAAATCCGCCACCAACCCCGCCACCGCCATCGGGTCGGCCATCAGCTCCCGCGCATCATCGCCACCGGCCAGCAGCGGCCGCTCACTCTCGACCGCAACCAATCGTCCGCCGGCGGTCCAGGTCACCCGCGCGCCATAAGCCGGCAGCGCGACCCGGAACGGCCGGGTGGCGCGGCGGTTCATGGTGTCGATCCAGCGCCGGGCCTGGGCGGGATCGAACAATCCGGCTTTCGGATTCTGCACGGCATGAACCTGAAGCACCACCTCCGTCACCGGTTCAAACACCGCCTGCAGATGCGGGGAGCCAAGCCATGTCGGCAAAGCGGTGATCGAGAGCGGCACGGACGGAGGGAGCTGGTCCCGTGTATCGGCCAGCATACGGCCATAGAACGGCAAGGCGGCAGTGGCGCAGTCGAAATCGATCTCCAGCCCGGCGATCGGGCCGCGCCATTCCAGCAGCAGGTCGCGCAGCTGCCCGGGGATGGTCGCCGCCGCCGCCCGCGACAGATGGCTGTCCAGCCGTACCACCAGCACCACTGGCCGGCCGCTTGCCGCCAACGCGGCCCGGTTGAGGCCAATAAGGCGCAGCCGCCCGCCCGCATCCACCTGCGCGGCCAGCACCCGCCACGACCGGATGAGCGGCGCGGAGTCCGTCAGTGCCTGCGTCAAAGCGGGCGTCCAGCGCCGCTGCCAGACATAGGCATCATGCGGCAGCACCCGGCCAGCGGGCGCCGAACCGGCGAGCAAAACCAGGCTCAAAAGTGCCAGCAACCGCTTTGCCCGGGCCCGCATCGCCACACCGTTGTTAACAAGACGCAGTCTCGTACGCCCGCCCCCGCGTAAGTCAAGCGAAGCCTGCGCGACCCTCAGGGCAATCGGGCGAAGCCCATCCAAAGCCGAATGGGGGTAATGGCTTGCCCCAAACGTCATCCCCGGGCTTGTCCCTACAAGATTCACACATCTTTTTCATGCTGGGGCCCTGAGGCTCCAGCCATGATGGATGGCTTTGAATTGGATGTAGCCTTGGAGGATCACGACGGGTCCGGGTTTACCATAGTAGCCCGTCCAT